>CAJMRA010000016.1 GCA_905215675.1 uncultured bacterium
GATGGGGGGTCTGGGGGGAAGGGAAACCCCTCTCGCGCTAGCAGAGGGGTTTCCCTTCCCCCCAGGATCAAAGCAGGCGGAAAAACCGCATTATTGTTCCATTTCCCGGCCGCGGGCGTCCGCGGCCAGAACGGCGTCCACCAGAAGCCCGGCGAGTCCCGCGCGATCGAGCGCGTTGACGCCGGCGATGGTCAGTCCACCGGGGGAGCAGACGTCGTCGCGCAGCTGCATCAGCGGCGACGCTTCCCGCGCCGCCATGAGGGCGGAACCCTCAAAAAGGGCGGCCACCATTTCGCGCGACTGCGCCCAGGTGAAGCCCAGTGTGGCCCCTGCCTGCACCAGTCCCTGCATCATGGCGAAAACATAGGCGGGGCCCGCGCCGATAAGCGCCGAAAAGGCGGTGAACCGCGTTTCCGGCAGTTCCACGCAGACGCCCAGCGCGGCAAACAACGCGTGAATGTCGCGGCGCGCTTCGTCCGTCAGGGACGGATCGTCAAAGCAGAGTCCGAAGACGCCCTTGCCGACCTTGGCGGGCGTGTTGGGCATGCAGCGTACCACGGGGCAGACCCGGCCGACGCTTTCCCGAAGCGCCGCCATGCCGACGCCGGCAGCTACGGAAATGATCACATGATCCGCGGTCAGGTGCGGAGCCAGTTCGCGCAGGACGGCGTCCATCTGATAGGGCTTGACGGCCACCACGATGTAGCGGCTTTGCGCCGCCACTTCCGCGCCGGAGGAACAGGCGACGACGCCCAGTTCCGTCAGCGGCGCAAGGCGCGCGGCCGTGCGCGAAAAGGCCGCCAGTCCCCAGCCCTCCCACAGGGCTTCGCGGCGGGCCAGTCCGGCCATGATGGCGCCGCCCATATTGCCGCAGCCTATGCAGCCAATCTGTTTTTTCATGTCATCCTCGCTGATTCCTGAATGTTTTTCCCGGCGAACCTCCCCCGGGACGCGCGCCGTTGCCGGGCGGCGCTGTGCCGCCGCCTCGCGTGTTTCCTCTTTCAACGGCAAAACGCTTTACGGCGTATCCTGCGGCGGAACGTAGACGGCATCCGGCAGGCCCGCCCCGGAAAGGTGCCAGATATGGCGGCGCAGCGAAATGACGGCCACGCCCTCCAGATTTTCCCAGCGCTGCAGGGCCTCGATGGTTTCCGGGTAGGGATGTCCTATGGCGATGGCCGCGCCGTATTGCCGGGCCCTGCTTGCCGCCAGGGCAAGATTTGCCAGAATGGTCGGCACACGGCGGGTATTGTCCAGAAAAACCGCGCGCGCCGCGCTGACGATGCCCAGCTGACGGCAGCGGGCAAACAGCCGGGATTGCGGATGCGTCATGCTGTCGAGAATGAAATAGCCCCGGCCCGCCTCGCTCCGGGCGATGGCCCGACAGGCGTCGTCGTTGCTGGTCAGCGCCGAGCCCATGTGATTGTTGAAGCCCACGGCCGTGGGCAGAAGCGCCAGCGACTGATTGAGCGTGCTGCTCAGCTGCGCGGCATCCATGTCCGTACGCAGGGCGCGCGGACCGGGAGCGGGCGTTTTTCCCTTGGCGGGCAGGGCCTCCATGGGAATATGGGCAAGGATATCCAGTCCCATGTCGCCGGCCAGACGGACGGTCTCCTTCCGGTGCGGCGCATGGGGCCATACGGCAAAGGTCACCGGATAGGGCAGGGCCGCCAGTCGTTCGGCGGCTTCGGTCTTTTGCCCCATGTCGTCGATGACGATGATCAGCGACGGCTGGGGTTGCGGCCGGGCAAGGTCCGTCAGTTCCCGTTCCCGTCCGGGGAAACGCATCTCCAGCATCACGGCGTCGCCGCTGCGCAACTCCAGCGCGCCGTCGTCCCGCCAGCGCAGATAGGGCAGCAGCGGTTGCGGAAAGAGCGGACTGCCGTCCTCCTTGCGGGCATGGCGGCCTTCCCGTCCCAGTCGCCGGCGCAGGGCGACCGCAAGACGCAGGGGAGCTCCCTGCCCCTTGCCGGTGCAGATATAGCGGGGCAGGCGGGTGACGGGGTCTTCACGGCGGACACAGCTGAAGGTCGCCGACGGCATCCCCGCGGCGGCTCCGAGGCGCAGCTGCGGATAGAGGAAATTCAGAATGGTCTGTTCATATTGCAGGAAGTGGCGTTCGGCATCGGTATAGGCATGCACCATTTCCTGCATGGGGACGCCCGCGGGAGGCGTGGAGACCGTCGGTCCGAGATGGCGCGAGGGGAGCTGAAAGTCTTCCTCTCCCGCCAGAAAGCCGGGCAGTTCCCGCGGCGCAAAGGGCAGGCAGAGCGCCAGCGCGGCGCACATCCAGAGCAGGCCGCCCAGGAGCAGCCGCAGCGAGGAGGGCAGGCGCGGGCGGTCCTCCTCCGGCGATTCCGGGGATGGCCGGGCGGTATCCGAAAGGGAAAGCAGAGAGTCGTCGTCCTTCATGCTGCGTCCTGCCGGGCGGAACCGTTCCGGCGTCGGGATTTTGTGAAACCTTGCGAACCCGGGGTCCGTCTGCACAAGCGGTATCCATCAGCCGGTAAGAGTTTCAGACGCCTTTGTGCCCGGAAAAGGCTCGCCGGGAAAAGGATGGGCCGGGGGAAGAGACGGCGGGAACGTCTTTTCGCCGGATGGAGCGTCTTTCCTTTGAAAATGGAAAACGCAAGGCGGCGGCGCTGTGCCGCCGCCTCGCGTTTCACCTTTTTCAAAGTTGAAACGTTCTAGAGCACTTTCAGTTTGAAACGCTGCGTGTTTCAAACCATACGGCCTGTCGTTTCGCGGAAAAAACGCAGTTTTTCCGCTCACTTTGGGCCGGGCGGCGCTGTGCCGCCGCCTCGCGTTTTCCTTTTTCAAAGGTGAAAACGCTCTAGTGCACCGCCGTACCGCTCTGGAGGCGCTGCACGGCGGGGATGCCCTTGAGCAGTTGCAGCGCGGTGCGCAACTGGTTGTCGCGTTCCAGCTGATCGCGCACTTCCGAGGCCGCGTCCTTCTTGTCGTCGCCCTTTTTCTTGCTGTTTTCCAGATGGCGATTCAAATCCTGCTCGCGCAGGAGGAAGCGTTCCTGATCGCTGCGGGAGGCAAAGGGAACTTCCATATCCGGCTGGATGCCCTCGGCCTGAATGGAGCTGCCGTTGGGCGTGTAGTACAGGGCGACGGTCAGTTTGAGGCCGGAGCCGTCGGGAAGCGGGATGATGTTCTGCACGGAGCCCTTGCCGAACGAGCGTTCGCCCAGAATCAACGCCCGTTTCTGATCGCGCAGGGCGCCGGCGACGATTTCCGAGGCGGAAGCGGAACCGGCATTGATCAGCGCCACCACCGGCACGGTGATATCGTCCTTTTGCGCCGAGGCCCGGTAGGAACGTTCGGAGTTCTTGTTGCGACCCTTGATGGAAACAATGACGCCGTCATTCAGGAACATGTCCGATACGCGCACGGCCTGATCCAGCAGGCCGCCCGGATTGTTGCGCAGGTCGAGCACGATGCCTTTCAGGTCGTCGCGCGCCGCCTTGACGGCTTCCTGCAATTCTTCGGTCGTCCGTTCCGAGAAGCGGGTGATGCGTATCCAGAGATAGCCTTTTTCCAGTTCCTTGGACTTGACGCTGATCAGGGGAATGGCGCCGCGCGTGATGCGCACGGTCTGCGGCGTCTTGGCCGAGGTGTGGAGAATGGTCAGTTCCACGGCGCTGCCCTTGGGGCCGCGGATGCGCGAGACCACATCCTGCAGGGTGAGTTCCTGCGTGGACTGGCCGTCAATGGACAGAATCACGTCTCCGGCCTGCAGACCGGCGCGATCCGCGGGCGTGTCGGCAATGGGGGACACGACGGTCACCTGCCCGTTTTCCATGTAGATTTCCACGCCGATGCCGAAAAATTCGCCGGAAGTGGTTTCCTGCATGGATTTGTATTCGTCGGCGCTCATGAAGCTGGAGTGCGGGTCCAGATTCTGCAACATGCCCTTGATGGCATTATTGATGAGATCGCTTTCCTTGACGTCCTTGACGTATTCGCGCTCCACCAGGTCCAGCACCTGGCTGAAACGTTTGTAGGGATCATAGTTGCCGGCGTCGTCCTTGGCGGCAAGGGCGGGCAGCGGCGCAAGGCCCAGCAGCGCAAGGGCCGCGACGCTCAGCAAAGGTTTCAGGACTCCCATGTATATTGGCCTCCCAGGAAAGATGAAACGCCCAAACGGCGCGGTTCATGATGCCCCTTTTGCGTTCAAAAGGCAATGCGGCGCATCCGGCCCGGCTGTGACGGAAGGGCGACTGAAATTGCTCTAAAAAAACGACGACTCCGGCGTCCGCGTGCGCGGTTCGCCGGAGTCGTCGAAACGGGCGAAGGGGAGACGATCCCCGGGATCAGATGAATTCGTCCACGCGACCGGCAAGCACCTTTTGCAGCATGCGTACGGCGGCCATGCGTTCGCCGTCGGTAAGCTCGCGCAGTTTTTCCGCGATGAGGCGATCGCCGAGCCCGCGGGTATAGGGCGTCGCATAGTGCAACAGGAATTCCATGAAGGAAGCAATGGAGTTGGGGCCGCACTGGCTTCTCATGCCGCAGTCCGACGCAATGGTGTTGAATTCGGTGCCGACGCGTCCCAGACGAGGACAGGCCGTGCAGAAGGACGGCAGATGGCGGCATTCCTCAAGCAGGAAGCGGACAACCTCGTCCACATGGAGGTTCTCGCTCATGGGGAAAAGCACGCCGTGTTCGCCCGCGTCCTCGTTCCAGTCGTGATAGGGATTTGCCAGACTGCCGGTGATGAGCTGGGAAGCGCCCACGCTGCACCCGTTGCGCCAGAGGCCGGAGGGTTCGCGGGTCGTGAGGATCAGGCCGACCGTGGGCAGCGCCAGGCGGGTGATGGCCACGCAGCGGAGATAGTCGGCGTCGCGCAGGGAATACGGGGGCGCAAGCAGGGCGCCCGGCGCGGGGCGCATGCGGAACAGGGAAACCGTGTGCGCGCCTTCGCCGTACAGGCGCAGGAGGTGCGCCGAGTGCTGCGTCAGGGCCAGCAGGTCGAATTGCCACGGCCCCAGCCCCAGCAGCAGACCCAGGCCGACTTCGTTGACGCCCGCTTCCTTGGCGACGTCCGGCCCGTTCAGCCGCTTGAAATAATTGCTCTTGGGGCCGGACTTGTGGGCGGCGCGGTAGGATTCCTCGTGATAGGTCTCCTGGAAGAGCAGCACCGTCCCGATGTCGTAGCGCACCAGCGTGCGGAAATCGTCCGCGCTGAGCAGACCGGCATTGATGTTGACCCTGCGAAGTTCGCCCATGTCCTCATATACGGTGTACATGATGCTGACGGCTTCGGCGAGATATTCCACGTCGGCGTTGGGCAGCTGGCCGCTGACGAGAATGACGCGCTTGTGTCCCTGCCGGATGAGGTGGAGGGCCGCTTCCCGCATTTCCGGCGGCGTCATGTACTTGCGTTCAATCAGGGTATTGCTGCGGCGGTTGGCGCAATACAGGCATTCGCTGCCGCAGTGATTGGAAAGATGCAGGGGAGCGGTCAGGACGACGCGATCGCCGTAAACCTTTTGCTTGACCTTGTCCGCCGCCTCAAAGATGCTCCGCAGGCCATCCTTGCTTTCCACGCGCAGCAGGGCGGCCACTTCGGCCAGGCCGAGAGGCTGCAAGGCAAGGGATTTTCCCAGAATGGCGGACAGTTCGGCGCTGTCCGGTTCTGTAGCCTTGGCCAGAATAGCGTCTATTTCTTGCGGCGTCAGCCACGCGGGCAACATATCTTTCATGGCGCGCAATCCCCAGTACTTAGCGGGTTGATGGTGAAATCTCAGGGCTGGATGCCGTCGCAGCCCCCGAATTCGCAATGGGCGCAGTATACGTTTTTTTTCCGAAAATTTCTAGCAGTCGCGTTGTGAAATTTTGCGCTAGAGCGTTTCAACTTTGAAAAAGATGAAACGCGAGGCGGCGGCACACGGGGGCCGCCCGGCAAAAATTGGGCGGAAAAACAGTACTTTTTCCGCGAACGACAGGCCGTATGCATGGGAAACGCAAAGCGCGTTGCAAACTGAACGCACGCCGGAATCCGTCCGCCCGGCGGGAAAGCCTGTTGCCGGGGGACGCTTGCGCAACATCGCGTCGCGCCCTATACTGCCCACGCCGTACGACTGGAAGCCAGGCTTCCGTAAGCATTGAGGAATGTTGCATGTTTTGCCGCAAAATCGTGTCGTGGCTCGTGGCGTTGTCCTTTATCCTGACGGGCGCGGGGGCTGCCGCCGCCGCGTCCCTGCGCGTGACCCTGCTGCTGGAGGATCCTGATCCCGCCAATCCCCAGGCGGCCGACATGCGGCGCGGGCTGGAGCTGGCCGAAAAGCGCTTCGGCATCAGGGCTCGCGTCGTGGCCGCGCCTCCGCAGGAGGATCAGACGACCGCTTTCAGGGAAGCGGCGGCCGCCTCGGATCTGGTGCTGGTGGCCGATGCCCGTCTGCATGAGGTCCTGCGGGACAATGCCGCCAATTTTCGCAAGGTGCGCTTCGGGTGTATCGATACGGGCGTACGCGCCCCGAACATCATGTCCGTGACCTTTGCCGACGAGCAGGCCGCCTTTCTGGCCGGAGCCGCCGCGGCTCTGGTGGCGCGTGCCGGTTGTCTGCCCGGCGGCGCCGCCGGGGAGGCCGTCGGCTGGCTTTCCGGCGAGAGCACGCCCATGGACGATTCCATGTTCTCCGCCTACGTGGAAGGGGCGAGGCTGATTTTCCCGGAGATGCGGGTCATTCGTCGTGAAGCCGCCTCCTTCACGGACGAGGCCGCGGCCGCCGGACAGGCCGACGGTCTGATGGATGAAGGCTCGGTCGTGGTGGCCGTCATGGCCCGCCGCGCCGATGCGGCCGCCGTGAAGCGCGTCGCCGAGCGCGGCGGCTATGTGATCGGCGAAAGCGCCCGTCCCGTTCTGCCGGAGCGCACGCTGGCCTCCATCGTGCGCCGTCTCGATCTTGCCGTTTTCGATATTGTGGCCGCCGCTGCGGAAGGCAAGTTCGCCGGAGGCAGGATTGTGACGCGTACGCTGGAAGACGGCGGCGTCGAATTCGTCTCGCCGGAAGTCTTCGCGCGGCGTTCCGGCATTACCGTGCCGCCGCGCGTGTTTTCCCGTCTTGAGGAATTGCGGCGCGAGCTGGCATCCGGCGGCATCCGTTTGCAAAGCCGTCGTCTGCCCACGCTGTGCGACTGTTACTGAGCTTCGGGACGGGACGCCGCGTTCGCGTATTCCGTCCGCATGATCCGCATGAAAGGAGGGATTCATGGATATTACGATTGACGCCGCGTTGCGTCGCTGCTGGCCGGAAGTCCGTCTGGGGGCGCTGACGTTTTCCGTCGAGGTCGGGGCGGAAGCCCCCGGCCTTGCCGGACGCATGGAAACCTGCCTGCCGTCGTTGCGCGCCCGCATGGAGGAAACGCCCTTTGCCGCGTGGCCCAATCTTGCGGAATCCCGCGCGGCCTTCCGTGCCTGCGGCAAGGACCCCGGACGGTACCGGGTATCTTCCGAGGCCCTGTTGCGGCGCGTCCGGCAGGGCAAGGAGCTGTACAGAATCAACAGCGTGGTGGATGTGAACAATTATCTTTCCCTGCGCAGCGGGTTTTCTCTCGGCTCCTATGATCGGGATCGGCTGGAGGAACCGCTTGTGCTGCGATGCGGCAGGGACGGGGAAAGCTACGAGGGCATAGGCAAGGGCTCCGTCAATCTGGCGGGCCTGCCGCTGCTGGCGGATGCGCGCGGCCCTGTCGGCAGTCCGTGCAGCGATTCTCCCCGCGCCATGATTACCGAAGCGACGCGGCGCTGCCTTTGCCTGATCTACGGTTTTTCGTCGCGGGAGGCTCTGGACGCCTGTCTGGCCGAGGCCGTCGAGGCGTTCGCGTCCCTGTCCGGCGCGACGGAGATCAGGAGCCGCGTGGTGGAATAGAGCGTTTCAACTTTGAAAAAGGTGAAACGCGAGGCGGCGGCACAGCTTGAAAAGAGGAGGGAGGGCCCGCCGGGGCTCTCCCTCCCTGCGTTTTTTGGGGGAAATCAGAGCGTCTTGGGCGCGCCCAGACTGTCAATGACGGTAATGACCAGCCCGCGAATACTGTTGTCCGTCGTGCGATAGGGCGCGATGCGCATGGTATAGAAGCGTCCGTTCAGCCCGACGACTTCCCTGTCTATGGGGACAAGTTCCTGCAATACCGTATCGGCGTCATGCACGATGTCTTCCGCGGGGAAGCTGTGGGCGAATATCTGGATGGGACGGCCGATGTCGTGATCCATCAGCTGAAATTCACGGCCTATGTATTCGGTGAACTTGCGGATATTGAGCTTGCCGTCCACAAAGAGGATGCCGATCATGGTGGATGACAGGAAGTTGGAGAGATCGTTGGTCATGAGCGTCAGTTCGTCCAGCTTCTGCTGATATTCCGAATTGACCGTATACAGCTCTTCGTTGACGGATTGCAGCTCCTCGTTGGAGCTTTGCAGTTCCTCGTTGGCGGTGAGCAGTTCCTCGTTGGCGGCCTGTAATTCCTCGTTGACGGTTTCCAGATCGCTGATACTGGCCTTGAGATCGCGCTGGGACTTTTGCAGTTCGTGTTCCAGATCCGCAATACGCCGGGCCGCCGTCGAGTTGATGTCGTATTTTTCCGTGACGCCTTCCGAATCGTCGGGCATGCTTTCCAGAAAAAGGACGGCCACCAGATCGCTGTGTTCATGCGGCGCGGCGGCGATGGGCTGGGTGCGCAGATTGATGGTCTTGCGGACGGAGGGCGTGTCGATGCAGATGCCGGTATAGGTGACGGCCGTATGTTCCGCGCGGCAGCGGTTGATGGCCGTGGACGCGACCAGACGGATATCCTCGTTGACGATGGAAAAGAAGTCGAACGTGGCCTTCCCCGGCGCGATGCGCAGGTAATCCCAGTAATTGCCGAAAAAGTGGGTGACGTTGTTCCGGCTGTCGAGCACGACCGATGCCGGAAGAAATTTTTCAAGGAATTGCAGGTAGAGGCTTTCCCGGGAATTTTCGTGATCGTCGGTTGCGGGCGCGGGAGTGACGGCGGGGGATACCGGCTGAATGGCGGGTACGGTGAAGAGCGGCGGCATGAGTTCCTCGCTTTTTCCTTCTCCCTTGTGGATATAGATTTTTTCGGCGATGGAGGCGGGCTTGAAGCTCTTGCCGTATTCGCCCGCCGTTTCGCTTTTGCCGAGAAAGAGGTAGCCTCCGTTTTTCAGGGCCGAATGGAAGATGGCGAACATGCCTTTTTGCAGGATGGGCTGAAAGTAGATCAGCACATTGCGGCAGCAGATGAGATCCAGACGCCCGAAGGGCGGATCCGAAAACATGTTGTGCGGCGCAAAGATTATCATCCGCCGGATATCCTTGGATATCTGATACTGATCGTTGCGCTTGCTGAAGTATTTGCTCAGGCGCTCCGGCGATACGTCGTCGACGATGCTTTCCGAAAAGACGCCCTTGCCCGCGGTTTCAATGGCCTTGGCGTCCACATCCGTGGCAAAGATCTTGACGTCGCGGGCAAGGGATTTTTCTTCCAGTACTTCGTGAAACAGGATGCCGATGGAATAGGCCTCCTCGCCGGTGGAGCAGCCGGCGCACCAGACGCGGATGGCGTCCGTATCCCCGGCGCCCTCGACAATGCTCCGTATGGCCACGAGCTTGAGCTTTTCAAAGAATTCCGGATCGCGGAAGAAGCGCGTCACGCCGATAAGAATATCCTTGGCAAGGGCGTCGGCTTCGGAAGGCTTTTCCATGATCAGGGCGGCCAGATCGGCCAGCGACGAGCAGTGCGTGACGACCATGCGGCGTTCGATGCGGCGCAGCACCGTATTGCGCTTGTAATAGGTAAAGTCGATGCCGCTTATCTTCTTGAGCTGCGTATAGATGCAGAACAGGCTTTCCTCGTCGGAAAAGGTCCGGGACGCGGCTCCGCCGTGAAAGGTCACGGCGGGGAATTTGCATATATTGAGGATTTCTTCCGCAATGGCGGCGGGGGAAAGGATGAAGTCCGCCAGGCCGGTATTGATGGCGCTGCGGGGCATGCCGTCGAAACGGGCCGTTCCGGGGTCCTGAACGATGACGAGCCCGCCGTGTTCCTTGATGCTCTTGACGCCGTTGGTCCCGTCCGAACCCGTCCCCGAAAAGATGACGGCAACGGCGCGTTCCTTCATTTCCGTTGCCAGCGATTCGAAAAAGATGTCGATGGGGTGATTGAGACCGCTGTGCACATGCGGCATGAGAAAAAGCCTTCCGTTGTGGAAGGTCAGGTTGTGCTTGGGGGGAATGAGGTAGACGGCGTCGGGCTCCACGGCCATGCCTTCCTCGGCCTGAATGACGGTCATGCTCGTGTGCTTGCCCAGAATTTCGGCCATGAGGCTCTTGTAGTCCGGGGAAAGATGCTGCACCACCACAAACGCCGCGCCGCTGTTGCCGGGCATGCCGGCAAAAAATTGTTGCAGGGCTTCCAGCCCTCCTGCCGAGGCCCCCATGCCGATGACGATCGGTCCGGTATCCCGGGGGGAGGATTGCGCGTCGGTATCAAAGACTTCCACGTCAGAGGCTCCTTGTTTTTGGCGGCATTGCCGAATCCTTTCGGAATCAGCCGCGGCGGAAACCGCGGGCGGCGGGATCAGACGGCCAGATATTTGCGTTCGAATTCCGCGACGGGAAGAGGCCGATCGAAATAATAGCCTTGCGCCTGTTCCCAGCCATCCTGCAACAGCATGGAGATTTGTTCCTGAGTTTCCACGCCTTCCGCGATGCAGTCCATGCCGCGCTGCCTGCAGACGCGGGCGATGCTGCGCGTCATGTCCCGGTTGAGAGGATTGCGGGTCAGGGCGATGGTCAGACTGCGATCAAGTTTGATGGTATCAAAATATATGTTGCTGAAAATGGCAAGGTTGGAATATTGCGAACCGAAATCGTCCAGCGCGAACCGGAAGCCCAGCTCCCTCAGGTTGTTGATGGCCTGTTCGATGACGGCGTCGTCGCAGTAGGAAGCCGTTTCGGTCAGCTCTATTTCCACCAGATCGGGCGAAATATCCTCGTGACGGCTGAAAATCGCCAGGACCGACGCCCGGATGGTGGGCGACAGCAGGGTGAAACGGGAAAAATTGACGGAAAGGCGCGGCAGCGGCAAGCGGCGCGCCCGCCATCGCGACAGGTGCGCCAGGGTGCAGTCCAGCATGTGCAGATCCAGATCGCGGAGGTAGCCCATTTTTTCCATCTGTTCGATGAACTGCCCCGGCGGAACGATATTGCCGCGTTCGTCTATGCCGCGCACCAGCACTTCCGCGCCGGTCAGGGCGCCGTCGCGCATGTTGATTTTGGGTTGCAGATAGGTGGTGAAGGCCCCTTGCAGGATGGCCTGGCCGAATGTGGCATAGGAGACGTTGCCGAGGGAAAAGGTTCGCGGGGCGTCGTCGGAGGCCAGCATCTGGCTCAGCATGAGATTGCGCGCCTGATTGACGAGCTGCGCCGCCGTGAAATTCTCGTCGGCCCAGGCCAGACCGAAGCGCAGCGTATTGGGGTGGAGCCGTTGCAGGCGCTCGCGCACGCGACGCGCGCGGGCAAGGAAGACGTCGCGCACCAGATTGGGACACAGGGCGATCAGTTCCGTATCCCAGATGCGGAACAGCAGCTTTCTGTCGAACGCGCCTGCCAGGGCTTCCGCCACATCCCGCAGAATCCTGCGGCCGTAGCTGGAGCTGTAGCGGCTGTTGAGCGCCGACATGCGGGGCACGTCCACGGAAAAGACGCCCATGCTGCCGTAGCTGCCGGAGTCGAGATGCGGAACGGCGGCCTGATAGGCGTTCAGGTCCTGAAGGGGCGTCGGTCCGCCGTCGTCCATGCGGAGCGGGGCCTGCAGGATTTTTTCCCATTCCCGCAGAATGTGCGGCATGAGCGCGTCGATCAGGGTCGTGCTGTCCTGATGCCGCTGCGGATTTTCAAAACAGAGAAAACCGCTCATGCCCAGAGCGTCGCTCATGAGCGGAAAGACCCGATAGCTCCAGATTTTTTCGGTTGCGGTTCCGGCGGAGAAGACGGCGCCGCGCGTCTGGAACAGCGATTTCTGCCGCCTCAGGCTGGCCACAAGCAGGGGAATCCGTTCCAGCGGCATGCCGGTCAGGCTGCGCTTGATGCTGTGTTTGCCTGCCGCCGTCCATTCGTGCAGCACCTTGACGGAGTCGCCGCCTCCCAGAATGGCGAGCGTATAGGCGCGATCGGCCTGATAGTAGTCGCCCAGGTGGCGCAGAAGGCCGGAAAGGGCCGCGTCCGGCGAAACGGCGCTCGTCATGGAGGAGAGGCAGAAAAAGGCTTCCCGGCCGTCGTCGCCGGACAGGGCGGCGTGTTCCTGCGCGGCGACCGTGATGGCCCCGCCCGCATACGAGGCAATATCAAGGGCGGCAATCTCGTCCATGAGCAGGACGCGATCCGCCACGGCGTCGCCGTTTCTGGCACACTGGCGGCGCATCTGGCACAAGCCGCCCTCGATATCCGTTCCCAGCATGCGGCGATTGCCCAGGGCGGCCACAAAGCGGATATTTTCGGCCAGCGGCGTGTCGGAAAGCGCCCGATGCGCGAAGATGAAGGCGTTTTCCAGCTTTTGCCGCGCCTCCTGACAGGAAACGACATTGGGAAAAAGACAAATCAGGTAGTTCTTGCAGAAGCTGCCCACAACGGCGTCGGCATCCAGCGCCACGGCAAAGGAGGTGGCCACGACGGGCTTCAGCTGCTCCATGTGCGCGCCCTCAATGCCCGTGATGCCTATCAGCGCCAGCATGCCTTCCTCCTCCGGCTCTGTCAGCATCTTTTTCAGGACGTTGCCGAAGGGCAGATTGTAGAGCATGGTCACGTCGTTGTGGGAGGCTTTCAGCGCCTGCGCCACGTTCCAGTCGCGGCGGCGCTCCACATCGCGCACGAAAATAAAACCGTAGATATCACAGGATACGGGGTCCCGCGCCAGACAGACCGCCTGGGAAACCCAGGCGATGGCGCCCCGGTCGTCAATGCGGCGATACTCCATGACGACCCAGCGCTGCCCGCTCACAAAGGCGTCGAGCAGATGCTCGCGGGAAAAGCGCGCATTGTGGGCGTCGACCTCGTCCTTGTCGTACAGACGCGCTTCCTGGGCATGCACTGTATCCGAATAGTGGACGGGCTGCGCAAGGGGTTCGCCGGGCTGGTTGCGCTCCCAGAGATCGTCGACCATGTTTTGCGTCAGGTTGACGCGCTGGTAGGCAAGCAGGGAGGGGCGCAGCATTTCCTGCATCAGGCTCTTTTGCAGCAGGGAGCTGCGGACGCTGCCCGACGTGTGGGGAATGAGGGCGCCGATGACCTTGAGGGGCCTGCCGCAGTCGTCGCAGACCTTGCGATAGGAGACGGACATCCAGCGATAGATGTTCGCAGGCGGCAGGCGTACGGCGAAAATGGCCCTGTCCTCCTCCTTTCCCTGCAACAGGCCGTCGGCAAACGCCTTGAACAGCGATGAGGAATCCGCATGGATCATGCCGGATTCCAGCAGGGAAAGGGGAAAATCGCCGAATTCCGCCGTATCGGCCCGGGCGCGGGCGTCGAACAGCCGGAAACGCCGCGTGGCGATATCCACTTCCCACAGTCTGGCGGACGTTTCGGCATAGAGCGTGTGCAGGCGTTCGTAGGCTTCGCGGGTTTCCTGCTCCTGCTGTCTGTAGGCGGAAACGTCATTGGAAACAATGAGCATGACGGGATGCTTGCCGCCGAAGTTGTCGAGAGGCAGCGCCCGATCATAAATCCAGCGCTCCTTTCCGGTTTCGGGCAGCAGCCGCCAGGCGTGCTCGACGACGCCTTCGCCCCTGAGCAGGCCCTCGCGCAGGGCCCGTTCATGATCATACAGGTTATCGGAAGGAATGCCGAGACTGTGCAGGGGACAGGGCAGGGCCACGTCTTCCCGTTTTTTGCCCAGAAGGTCAAAGAAGCCGGGGCTGGCGTACAGCAGGCGCGGCTCCTCGCCCAGCTCCAGCAGGGACACCCAGCCGTCGCTTCGTTCCAGAAGGATATGCAGGCGGATGGCTTCGGCTATGCGCGCATCGGGGCAGTTGTCGGGATTCGCGGCGGAGGAGGCCTGCGCAAACTGGTTCTTGCCGCGCATCTTGGCCAGAAGCAGCTGCGCGCCCGCATGGCGCGCGAGGGTTTCGAAACAGCTTTCGGAGCCGATTGCCGTATGAAGGCCGATACTGGCGCTGGTGGCGAGCAGGGACGGCGCGTCCACCGTATAGCGGAGCGCCTCGCAGAGTTCCGCCGCTGTCCGCCGGGCGTCCTCCTCCGAAGCGACGTCGAAGCGCACGGCCAGAAAGACGTCGTCGGAAAGCCTGCCCGCCACGCCGCCGGAGAAGAAGCGCTCTTTCAAAAGCCGGACGGTGCGCTCCAGCAGCATATCTCCCACGGCGCGTCCCAGCACGTGATTGACGAATCTGAAATTGTCGAGATCTATCATGTAGGCCGCGCACAGGGCGCCGGGCGGCATTTGCCGCAGACGCTCGGAGACACGGACGGCCAGCGCCGTCTTTTCGAATATATCGTCGTGATCAGTGATCGTCATGGATGCCTGCGCCTTGTGCGTTCAACGGCGTTCTGCCGCTGTGACGGAAATGATGGGAGGTCGCATCAATGCCGGCAACGCCGAGACATGTTTTTTTACCGCCATATTGCCTTGTTGCAGGACAGCGGCATGACGTTGCAGGGCGTGCGAAGCGAACCTTCTTGATTTCAGAAATAGCATGGAAGTTCCTGAAATGCAAAAAGCAGGGACGTTATCGTTCATGAAAAAAGCCTAACGCTGACGCATGGTTGAACGTCGTTTTCCCGGAATAGCGTTTTTAGGGCAAGTTCAGTTTGAAACGCGTTGCGTTCAAACCATACGGCCTGTCGTTTCGCGGGAAAGCGCGGTTTTCCGCTCGCTTCGGGTAGGGCGGCGCTGTGCCGCCCGAAAAAGGAAAAACATTTCAGCACCCCAAAAAGAAC
>CAJMRA010000017.1 GCA_905215675.1 uncultured bacterium
GGCGGCGCTGTGCCGCCGCCTCGCGTTTCACCTTTTTCAAAGTTGAAACGCTCTAAAAAACAGGGGGAAACCGTTGCGGAACGGTTTCCCCCTGTTTGGTGTCGACAGGAAGCGGAAAGGAGGAACTAGTCCTTCTTGTCCTTCTTGAGCCAGGACATCATGCCGCGCAGTTCGCGGCCGACCTGTTCCAGCTGATGGTTGGCTTCGTTGCGGCGGGTGGCAAGGAACATGGGATAGCGGGCGCGGGATTCAAGGATGAAGTCGCGCGCGAACTTGCCGCTCTGGATGTCCTTCAGCACGGCCTTCATTTCCTTCTTCACGTCTTCCGTGATCAGGCGGGGGCCAGTGACGTAGTCGCCGTATTCGGCGGTGTTGCTGATGGAGTAGCGCATGCGGGAAAGGCCGCCCTCGTACATGAGGTCGACGATGAGCTTCATTTCGTGCATGCATTCGAAGTAGGCCATTTCGGGCTGATAACCGGCTTCCACCAGCGTTTCGAAACCGGCCTTGATGAGGGCGGAGATACCGCCGCAGAGCACGGCCTGTTCGCCGAAGAGGTCGGTTTCGGTTTCTTCGCGGAAGGTGGTTTCAATGACGCCGGAGCGGGTGCCGCCGATGCCCTTGGCATAGGCCAGCGCAACCTGCAGGGCTTCGCCGGTGGCGTTCTGTTCGATGGCCACGAGGCAGGGCACGCCCGCGCCTTCGGTGAAGGTGCGGCGCACGAGGTGGCCGGGGCCCTTGGGCGCAATCAGGAAGACGTCCACGTCCTTGGGCGGAATGATCTGATTGAAATGGATATTGAAGCCGTGCGCAAAGAGCAGAGCCTTGCCCTTGGTCAGATGGGGCTTGATGTCGTTTTCGTAGACGGCGGCCTGCACTTCGTCGGGCAGGAGCACCATGATCAGATCGCCCAGCTTGGCCGCTTCCGCAGCCGACACGGGTTCAAAACCATGCTGCTTGGCCAGTTCGTAGTTGGGGCCGCCGGGGCGCTGGCCCACCACGACCTTCACGCCGGAATCACGCAGGTTCTGGGCATGGGCATGTCCCTGGCTGCCGTAGCCGATGATGGCCACGGTCTTGTTTTTCAGCACATTGAGATCCGCGTCTTTGTCGTAATATACTTTCATGGCTCTGTCCTTCAGAGAAAACTTGTTTGGTCGCACAATCGCGGGCCACTATTCCTTTTTGCGCCCTGCGGGCCTTTTGTCAAGCCGTGCAGGGTGGAAGGCGTGGAAAAACGGCATATTTGAGAGCATTTTCAGGGTTACGGCCTGTCGTCTTGCGGAAAAAACGCCCTTTCGGGGGCGCGGCGGTTCGAGGGCGCGCCCCTTTCCGTCCCTTTTCCGCGCATGTTCCGGCAGGGGGAACCCGCCCCCGGACTACTTTCCTTCCTCTTCCCGCGCATGCTCCGGCAGGGATGCGTCGGGCCACCAGTGGACGGCGCGGTTGCAGAGCAGATCGATGTCGCCCGCGGAGGCGATGTTGAGCAGCTTGCTGTACTGGCGCACGGCTTCCTGGCTGTAGGGGTTGGCGTCGAAGAGACCGGCGAACATGGGGGCGTCTTCGGTGAGCATCTTGCGGGCCGCCGCGTGGCGACGCCGGAAGGAGGGCGTGAGGAAGGGCGTCAGGCTGTCGTCGTCGGCCAGCAGGGCAAAGTAGACAAGATTGGTGATGAAGTTCAGGTTCTGGATACGGGCGACGGCCTTGTCGTGTTCGGCGGCGGTCGTCAGGAAGGGGCGGCAGCCTATGGCCTCGAAGAACGCCGCCACAAGGCGCACGTGCGCGTCGTCGGCGGTCGTTCCCGGCACGACGGCCACGGGCTGCGGCTCGTCGTTGTGGGCTCCGGGGCCGAACAGGGGATGCGTGCCCACGACGGGCCCCGGCCAGTACCGCTGCATGAGGGTCATGGGCTGTTCCTTGACGGACGTGATGTCGGCCACGATGGCCGCGGGCGGCAGATGCGGCACGAAGGTTTGCAGCGTTTCGGCCAGCACGGCCACGGGCACGCAGAGCAGGAGCAGATCGGCCCCGGCGCAGGCGGCGGCCACGGCGTCGTCGTCAAAGGGAATGTCGATTCCTTCCACGTGGACGCCCACCGAACGTGCGCGGCGGCGGAACATGGCTCCCATGCGTCCGCGCGCGCCCACGATGACGGTACGATGCGGCGCGGCGTCGCGGGTGTCGGACGGCGTGTCGAGAGATGCCAGAACGGGAGCTGCGGCCTGCGGGCCGGGGCGGAATGCGGTCATCGGAGCGCCTCCCAGAGACTCCAGAAGTGGGGGAAGGATTTGGCAACGACGCCCGGGTCGTCAAGGCGATCCCGGAGCGCAAGCGTCACGCCGGGCAGCAGGGAGAGCAGGGCAAGCGACATGGCGATGCGGTGATCGTTGTGGGCCAGGAAACGGGCGTCGGGCGACAGGGCGCGCACATTGGCGGCAAGGACCTCCGCGCCGAGACCGTGCACCACAAGGCCGTCGTCCTGCGGCTCGACGCGCACGCCCACGCGGGCCAGTTCCTGCGCCGGGGCGGTGATGCGGTCGGATTCCTTGATGCGGAGATGGGCCACGTTGCGGATGCGCGTTTCCCCGCGGGCCGCGGCGGCCAGCACGGCCACGGTGGGCACCAGATCGGGGCATGCGCCCATGTCCACATCGATGCCGCGCAGGGCGGAAGGTTCCACGGTAACGGCGTCGTCCTCGACGGCGAGCCGCGCGCCCATGTCGCGCAGGATGCCGAGCATGGCGCGGTCGCCCTGGAGCGAGTCGGCCCGCAGACCCTCGACGCGGACGGGACTGCTCCCCACCGCGCCCGCGCCGAGCAGGTAGGACGCCCCGGACCAGTCGCCTTCCACCGTGTGTTCCCCGGGCCGGTAGCGGCCCGGCTGCACCGTGACGCGCAACCGGCCGGGAACGGCGGTTTCCAGATGCCGCCAGTCGTCGCCGGGCAGGGCCCTCCACTGTTCCGCGTTGTCGAGGACCTCCACGGCAAAGCGGATGCCGAAGTCCTGAAGGCATTGCAGGGTCAGGCCCACATAGGGCCAGGAGACGGCCTTGCCGCCGGTCAGGGCGACGGTCAGCGGGACGCCGCCGGCCGTGCCCGCCAGGGGCGCGGCCAGCAGCAGGCCGGAGAAGTACTGACTGGAATGATCCATGCCCAGCGGCACGTGTCCCTGCACGGCGGCGGTTTCGAGACCGTCGGTTTCAATCAGCAGCGGCGGGCAGCCGGGTTTGCCTTCAAAGCGGATGCGCGGGCCGAGCAGGGCGAGCGCGTCGGTCAGTTCGGCAATGGGGCGTTCGTGCATGCGGGGCGCGCCGTGAATGCGGAAGCAGCCCTTGCCCGCGGCCAGCACGGCCGTGAGCAGGCGGCAGGTGGTGCCGGATTCGTGAACGTCGCAGGACAGGGGCGCGTCGGGCGTCGCGCCGCGGGGCAGGCCGCCGGGCATGCCGTCCACGCGCCAGTCGGCGGCGTCGCCGTGTTCGCTGCGCGCCTCGAGCCGGAAGGAGGCTCCGGCGGCGGCGAGGATGGCGCGGGTGCACTGCGTGTCGCGGCTTTCAAGCACATGACGGAGGCGGCTTTCTCCGGCCGCCAGCGCCGCGCCGATGCAGTAGCGGTGCGACAGGGATTTGGAGGCGGGCGCCGTGACGCGACGCGGGCTAGACATGGCGGGCCTCCTCGGGCTGTTCGGGATCGGTGCGGTCGAGCTGCGGCCCGGTGGGATAGCAGCCGAGAATGCGGAAGGACGTGCAGGTTTCGGCCAGCTTTTGCAGGGCGTCGGCATACTGCGGCGCTTCCAGATCGCATTCCACGTCGGCAAAGAAGGCGTATTTCCAGCACTGGCCGCGCAGCGGACGCGACTCCAGCTTGCGCATGTTGATGTGGTTGGTGGCCAGCAGGTTGAGAACGGTGCTGAGAGACCCGGCCTTGTCGGGCAGAGTGAAGAGAAGGCTGGTCTTGTCCGCGCCGGTATGCCCGGGCACGGGCGTGTTGACGGCGCCGCCGAGCTGGGCGCGGGCGGGCTTGGGCCCGATGATGACGAAGCGCGTCCAGTTGCCGGGCTCGTCCTCGATGCGGCGGGCCAGAATGCCGAGGCCGGTCATGGCGGCCAGCTTGCCGTTGCCGATGGCGGCCGTGCCGGGGTCTACGGCGCGGCGCGCGGCCGCGGCGGTGGATTCCACGGGAATGAGGCCCGCTGTGGGCAGATGGGCGCGCAGCCAGCCCGCGCACTGGGCCAGCGGCTGCGGGTGGGAATAGACCGTGGTGATCTCGGCCAGCGACGTGGCGTTGCTCAGGAGACAGTGCGAGATGCGCGAAAAGAGTTCCGCCTGAATGTAGACCTCATGGCGCAGAAACAAATCGAAACTGACGCCCACGGTCCCCTGCAGGGAATTTTCCAGCGGCACGACGCCCAGTTCGCAGGTCCCGTCGCTCACTTCCTCGAAAACCTGCGCCAGATCGTTGCAGGGCTGGAAGCGGGCGGCGCGGCCGAGGTATTCCACGCCCGCAAAGTAGGAAAAGGTGCCCTCGGGGCCGAGATAGGCCACGTTCTGGGGGCGTTGCAGGGCGCGGGAGGAGGAAAAGACCTCCCGCCAGATGGAACGCAGATGCTCGTCGGGCAGGGGACCGGCGTTGTCGGCGGCCAGCTTGTCCAGCACTTCGCGTTCGCGCAGCGGCTTGAAGACGATGCCGTCGGGATCGGTGGACTTGATGCGCCCCACTTCGCGGCTGAGGGCCGCGCGTCGGTTGAGCAGATCCAGCAGTTTGTGATCCACGTCGTCGATTTCCACGCGGATGGCGGAAAGGCGCTGTTCGGGAGTCGGGGCGGCGTTCTGTTGTTCGCTCGTCATGCCCTAGACCTCCCGGATATCTTCGCGGATGCGCATGCCGAAATGGCGTCCGGCCTCGTCGGTGCGGCACAGAACCACGTCGCCGGGCTTGAGGTCCACCACGCTTACGGGCACGCCGCCGGGCGCGGTGAGCCGGATGGTTTCGGCGTTCTGGAGGAACACCGCGCCCTTGCTGACGCCTTCGGGCGTGCGGACTTCGGCTTCCACCAGCAGCATGGGCCGGACTTCGATCTTGACGCGGCCGAGCGTCGCCACGGAGGCGGAGCCGTCGGCGTCCACAATGAGCACTTCCTGCCCGGCGCGGAATTCGCCGAGATAGCAGGTCCGGTCGTGGGGCAGGCGGGCATAGGCGTGCACCGCGCCCGCGTTGACCCGAAAGGGACGGGCGGCCACATATTCGTTATGCTCGGTTTCGGCGTGCACCAGAAAGGTGAAGGCGCTGGAATTGCCGACCAGCATGCCCTGACCGCGCCTGAGCAGGGAAATGGTGTCGGCGCAGACGCGGTGGCCGAGGCCCACGGGCTCGACGCGGGTCACGACGGCCTCCTGAAGGACTTCCCGGCTCTGGGCGATCTTGCACTGGGCCACGATGGCCTTGAGATCGGCGACGGCCTCGGGAAGGACGACGATGCCGTCCACGCCGCGTTCCAGAATACCGGCGGCGAGGCGGGCCTCGTCCAGCGAACCGGCTTCGGCCAGCACCTTGTCGCTCTGGGCCAGCAGGTTTTCCACGGGAATGATTTCCCAGCCCCGGGCCAGGGCCACGCATTCCCCGTCGCGCAGGCGCTGGAGCACGGCTTCCTCGTCGGCCTTTTCATTGAGGCTGACGGAGGGCACGTCCTCGGCGGCCAGCACGGCGCAGCGGGAAAGATGGGCGACGGATTCCACGGCGTCGCGGGGCACGATGACGCCGTCAACGCCGGATTCCAGCGCCAGCGTCACCTCTTCCTTGCTGAAAGGAACGCACTTGAAGTAAATCAGCGCCATCTTATTCCCCCACAATGGCCAGGGCCTGATCCACTTCGGCGTTGTCGTGGACGATGGCGCGCAGGGCGCGCATGAGCTCGATGCGGCGGGGATGCTGGAAGACGTTGCGGCCCATGGACACGCCCGCGCCGCCGGCCTTGATGGAGTCGTGCACCATCTGCAGCACCTGACGGGTGGAATCCATGCGCTCGCCGCCCGCGATGACCACGGGCACGCAGCAGGCGGACACCACGTCGGCGAAGCTGTCCATGTCGCCGGTGTAGGAGACCTTGACGATGTCCGCGCCCAGTTCCACGCCCACGCGGGCGCAGTGCGCCACGACCTTGGGATCAAAGCCGTTGGCCACTTCGGGACCGCGGGCGTACATCATGGCCAGCAGGGGCATGTGCCAGTCGTCGCAGGCGGCGGCGACCTTGCCCAGATCGGCCAGCATGAGGCGTTCGTTGGGATCGCCCAGATTGACGTGCACGGACACGGCGTCCGCGCCGTGCTTGATGCCTTCTTCCACCGTGCCCACGAGGGTCTTGGTATTGGCGTTGGGGGTGAGCATGGTGGAGGCGGAAAGATGGACGATCAGGCCCACGTCCTTGCCCGCGCTGCGGTGGGAACAGCGGATCAGGCCCTTGTGCATGAGCACGGCGTCCGCGCCGCCGATGGCCATGTCGTTCACGGCTTCGCGCATGTCGATGAGACCGTCCACGGCGCCGATGGTGACGCCGTGATCCATGGGAACAATGATGGTGCGGTGATCTTCACGATTGATGATGCGTTCCAGACGAACCTGTTTGCCGAGGTACATGGGAGTGCTCCTTGCGGTATGCGGGCCGGGCGGCATGAATAAAAAAAGGGCCGCCGGCGGAATGCCTGCGGCCCTGGTGTTTACGGACAATAGATGTCAGCGAAGCACCCGACCACAGGCTTCGGTAAAGTAATACGCAAAAAAGAACCAGCTGAAGCCGGCGGCGTACGTGGAAGCGTGGTCGGAATAATTCATCATGACATCAACCCTCAATGGATGGATTGAAGCTACGCCCGGGGCGGCTGCTTGTCAATGTTCGTTTGTCCCTTTTTACACATTTTTTTCATGCCAGCGCAGCAGCAGTGCGGAATGGACGATGACCAGCACGGAGCCCGCATTGTGAATGAGAGCGCCGGGCACGGGCGAGAGCAGGCCGGCCATGGCAAGGAGAATGGCCGCAAAGTTGAGGGCGAGGGAGAACGTAAGGTTGATGCCGATGACGCGCATCATGCGCCGCGAAAGAAGCAATATGTGGGGAAGGCGGCGGATGTCGTCGCGCACCAGCGCCATGTCGGCGGCCTCAACGGCGATGTCGCTGCCGATGCCGCCCATGGCGACGCCCACAAAGGCCCGTTTCAGGGCCGGGGCGTCGTTGATGCCGTCGCCGATCATGCAGACCCTGCGCCCCTCGCGCTCGCGTTCCTCGATCCAGCGGAGCTTGTCCTCGGGCAGGCATGAGGCGCGCACGTCGTCCAGCCGGAGGGTTGCGGCCACATGGCGCGCCGCTTCCTCGTGGTCGCCGGTCAGCAGGGCCGCCCGCACGCCCGCGGCACGGATGGCGCGCACGGTGTCGGCGGCGTCGTCGCGCAGTTCGTCGGCCAGCGCGATGAAGCCCGCATAGCGGCCGTCTTCCGCCAGATGCACCAGCGTGCAGCCTTCGGCGCGCTGCCGGGCGGCGGCGCGCTCGTCGTCGGGCGAGGGGCATATGCCGTTTTCCGCCAGCAGGGCCGGATTGCCGGCCAGCACGCGGCGGCCGTCCACCACGGCCTCCACGCCGCGCCCCGGCAGCATGCGGAAGGACTCCGGCGCGCCGTGTTCGGGGCAGGCGGCGACGACGGCCCGTCCCAGCGGATGTTCCGAACGGCTTTCGGCGGCGGCCGCCAGCGCCAGCAGGGCCGGACCGTCCCTGTCGGGCAGGGCGCTGTGGACGCCGCGCACGCCGGGGCGGCCCCGCGTCAGCGTGCCGGTCTTGTCAAAGGCCACGGTGTCCGCGCGGGCCAGCCGCTCCAGCGCGTCGCCTTCGCGCACAAGCACGCCGTTGCGGGTGGCGTTGCCGATGGCGGCCATGATGGCCGTGGGCGTGGCCAGCACCAGCGCGCAGGGGCAGAAGACCACAAGAATGGTGACGGCGCGCAGGATTTCGCCGGTAACAAGCCAGGTGGCGGCGGCCGAAACCAGCGCGCCCGCCACGATCCAGGTGGCCCAGCGATCCGCCATGCCCACGATGCGCGCCTTGCCCGCGTCGGCGGACTGCACAAGACGAATCATGCGTTGCAGGGAACTGTCCTCGCCCACCTTGACGGCGCGCATGTCGAACGCGCCGAACTGGTTGACCGTGCCGCTGCACACCTCGTCGCCGGGGCCCTTGTCCACAGGCAGGGATTCGCCGGTCATGACGGCCTGATTGATGGACGTACGGCCTTCGGTGATCACGCCGTCCACGGGCACGGTTTCGCCCGGCAGCACGCGCAGCACGTCGCCCGCGGCGACCTGTTCGGCGGGGACGACGCGTTCCGCGTCCCCGTCCACAAGCCGGGCCGTGCGCGGCGTGAGCCGCACCAGCTTTTCGATGCCCGCCCGCGCCCTGGCCACGGTGCGTTCCTCCAGCATGGAGCCCAGCTGCATGATGAAGGCGACTTCGCCCGCCGCAAAGATTTCGTCGATGAGCACGGAGGCAATCAGGGCCAGCGATACCAGCACGTCGGCCTTGATGTCGAAGCGTTTCCACAGACCTTCCCCGGCCTCGCGCAGAATGGGCACGCCGCACAGCAGGACGGTGACCCACGCCGGATCAATGGCGCCCGGCCGGACGTCAAAAAAGCTCAGGAGCAGCGCCAGCGCCGCGACGCCGAAGGTCAGGGCCTGTTGTTTGTCCTCCTCGTACCATTCCCGCAGCGATGTCAGCATAGCCATGATCTGCCTCCCCGGATGATGTCGGGCACGTTGAAGCGTTACGGTACTGTCGTATACCCCTAGGGGTATGTTGTCAATAATGAAAGTCTATTTCACGGCAGGGCGGCGCAACGGCGGATCGCGCGACGGATGCGGCGACGCCGTGCCGCCGTCCGGCCCAAAGTGAGCGGAAAAACCGCGTTTTTTCCGCGAAACAACAGCCCTATGGTTTGGAGCGCGCAGCGTTTCAAAAAAGACAAAGGGATGAAAGAAGCGACTTCCTTCATCCCTTTGGCATGCCCCGGGGGCGACGGCGTTCCGCGCGGAGCTACTTCCGCGATCCGTGAAACGAAAGATGCGGAGCGTGAAGCATGGGGCCGAGGGCGATGCCGAGCGCGCCGAGAACCACGGCCACGGCCCCGATGGCGCTGATCAGCGACAGGCTTTCCTGCGGAAAGATGGAAGGAAAGGCCGCATGACCGAGATATTCAAGCGCAATGGTGAAGAGCGTCGTCGTGGTCAGCACGGCGCTTACCTTGGCGGAGTGCCAGATATTCATGGCCGTGGTGAAAGCGCCGTAAGCCACAATGGTATTGATGGAGGCAAAGGCGAGGCAGCAGAGCTGAAAGAGATCAAGATCGAAGATCAGCGACGGCGAGGAGGCCGGAAGCAGGCCGACGGCGCAGCAGGGATAGATGACGCGCAGAATCCGCGTGGGCGTCGTGACGCGCAGCAGGACCTTCTGGGCGAGGCCGTAGGCGGACCAGACCAGCGCGGCAGACAGGCCCAGCAGCATGCCGAAAGCAAAATCGCCGCCGCCGGAAAAGAGTTCAAACAGCCGGGTGTTGAAAAAGAGCAGCAGCCCGGCAACCAGCGTGGCGGCGCTCACGCCCTGAATGGGCAGGAACGGCTCATGCAGGATGAATATGCCGCCCAGAAGCAGCAGCATGGGGCCCGCCTGCGCGAGAATCTGACAGGCGGAGGCGCTGAGGTAGACGACGGAAGTATTGAAAAGGACAAAGTTGGCCCCGAGGCCCACAGTGGCCACCACAAGCAGCACGATATCCCGGCGGGAAAGGGGGCGGGGAGGGCGCGGCGCGGCATGTTCGGGACAAATCCATATCCAGACGGCGGCGACGCAGAAGCGCAGGCAGACGATGGTGACGGCGTCCATGACAGGAAGGATCTGTTTGACGGCCAGCGGCAGGGCTCCCCAGAAAAGAGCGGTCAGCAAGGCAAGACTCAGACCGGCGGCATTGGGCGTAAGCATAGATGTCTCCACGGCGGGCAAGAAAACCTGCAACAAAAAATGTTCACGAAACAAAACGAGAAAGTAAAATATGTTGGAACATGCCTACACGCCTCGCCGGACTTTGGCAAGCACGTCATTCCGGCACGGCGCGCGGGAGGAGACGCCGCCGGAGGCCTTCCCTGCATAGCCGAAAATACTTGCCGCCTGTCCTGTGTCCCCTCTGAAAAAGCGCGTTGGGGGAAGGATGGGGGGCCTGGGGGGAAGAATTACGGGAACGCCTTTCCTGCGGAAAGGCTGGGCCCTTGTGCGCTAGCCAAGGGGGTTCCCTTCCCCCCAGAAGAACAATTTAAGGGAAAACGTGCTATTCGGGCGCGGACAGGCTTCTGTAGTCGATCTTTCCCGAACCCAGCAGCGGCAGGGAGGCAAGACGGCGGACGCGGCGCAGCATGTGCAGGCCGGAGAAGCCCTCCGCATGCAGGATGGCGTTGGCCTGCGGGCAGGTGACCGGCAGGGTGGTATACAGGACCAGCAGCGTCTGTTCCCCTTCGACAACGGCGTCCACGGCAAGGACGGGGCCGCCTTCCGCGCCTTCCTCGACGAGATTCCGCCGGAGCGCGTCTTCCATCTGGGGCAGGGAGATCATTTCCCCGCCGATCTTGACGAAGCGTTCCCGTCTGCCCGCAAAGGTCATGATTCCGTCGGCATCGGCCCGGACAAGATCGCCGGTGTCGTACCAGCGCCGTCCGTCCAGCATGAGAAACGGCGAGGCGGGCGCGTTTTCCCCGTCGGCAAGGTAGCCCGCAAAGACATTGGGACCACGTACCAGCAGCAGGCCCGTTTGTCCGGGGCCGAGGGGCCGATGCGGCGCTTGCGGCGTCACAACGGCTGTCCGCACCGAGGGCAGGGCCCGGCCGATGACGCCGGGACGGGCCTCCTGCGGCAGGTTGACGCAGACAAGGGGCGAACATTCGGTGACGCCGTATCCCTCGCAGAGCAGGCCGCCTCCCGTCTGCCGGGCAAAGGCGTCGTATATGCGCCGCGGGCAGGCTTCCGCGCCCACAAAGCCGAGTCGCAGGGAACGTAGATCGCCCGGCCGGGCCTCCCGCAGCATGCCGTCAAGAAAGCTCGGCGGCGCAAGCAGCAGGGTGGGATGCCAGCGGCGGCAGAGCGCGGCCAGCCGGGCCCCTTCCGTGGGATTGGCATGACAGACCGCGGGCATGCCGAGGCAGAGCGGCAGCACGATGTTGCCCGTCAGTCCCAGCGAGTGGAACGGCGGCAGCATGGCCAGCATGACGTCGCGGCTCGTCAGGGCAAGAACGGACGCCACGTCGCGGCAGTTGGCAAGAATATTTTCATGCGTCAGGGGAACGCCCTTGGGAGCGGCGGAAGAACCGGACGTAAAAAGAACGGCCGCATAAGGAGACATGCGCCGCGGCAGGGCGCAGCCCTCCAGCCCGAGCAGCGAGAGCCGCGCCCGGCAGAAGGCCTCCAGGCGGATCGCCGCCGGAAGGGAGGCGCTCACGTCCTCCAGCAGCAGCCAGTCGGCCCCGGCAGCGGCGGCGGTTTCCCGCAGCGCCCGCTCGTCAAGCCGTTGCAGCAGCGCGCGGGCGCAGAAAATATGGCGCACGCCCGCCAGCGTCAGGCCGTGCCGCAGATTGCGCATGCCTGTCGTCCAGTTGAGCATGACGGGCGTGTTGCCGGACAGCAGCACGGCCAGCCAGCATATCCCCGCGGCGGCGGAAGCGGGAAGCATGACGCCGACGTTTCCCCCCGCGCCGTGACGGCGACGCAGGAAGATCGACAGGGCCACGGCCCGCGTCCAGATATCCGCCGCCGTAAGCGTCCGCCCTCCGTCGGCAAGCATCGGGCGCGAAGGATCGCGGCGGAACTGGCGCAGTATGGTCTGCGGCAGGGAAGCCGCTTCCGGGAGCGTCAGGGGCCGTTCCGCACGGGCGCGCAGGCTGTCGCGCCACTGCCCGGCAAGACGGTCCGCCGCTTCTTCCTGTTCCGGCGGGTCGACCGCAAGGCGGCCCGCGGCGGCAAGCAGGCAGTCGTTGACGGTGCGCAGGGCGCCCGGCTCCCGCAGCGGATGCCCGAAGCGGCTCTCGATGCGCAGCGCCAGTTCCACGACGGCGAGACTGTCCAGCCCCAGATCCGTGTCAAGGCGCATGTCCGGCCGGATGTTCCGCGTGCGGACAGCCAGCGGAGACGCCTCGGCCAGCAGGAGCAGGACATCCCGCCTGTCCGCCGTGTCGAGACTGACCGGCGCGGCTTCGGACGTCGCGGAGGCTTCCGCGTCCAGAGGACGATCGGGACAGGTCCTGTTCCAGCGGAAGAACGGCACGCGGCGCAGGACGTCGGGTTCGGCCTGATAAACGGCTTCCATGCGCGCATTGAGCGCGCGCGCCCCTTCTTCCGGCCGGGGAAGATCGCGCAGGCGGAAGAAGGAAATCCGCACATCGCGTCGCGGCATGAAGAACAGACCGTTGAGCAGCAGCGCGCCCATGGCCCGCAGCAGGGCGCGGCCCAGCACGGGCGCGCCGTCGGCCCGGCTGAAGGTGGAACCCCAGAGGCCCTGTGTCCGCACCACGACAAGCGGACAATCGGGAACGGCCTTCCACAGACGCCAGACGCCGCTGTTGCCGCCGAGATGCGTCCGGCCGTCCCGGCTCAGGCTGCCGGAAGGATAGAGCAGGATATGCTCGCCCCGGGCCAGCGCCGCGGCGCAGCGGTGGAGCGCTTCCTCGACCTGACCGCGCACGGCGGGCCCCTCGCGTCTCAAATCCGGCAGGGGAATGCAGTTCATGAAGGCGGCCGGCAGACGCAGCCAGGCGCGCCCGATCTGCCGTCTGTCGGCCAGCGGGCGAAGCTCCAGCGACGCCAGCTGCGCGCAGAGAATCACGGGGTCCATGAATGAGGGATGGTTGGGGAGCAGCAATATGCCGCGTCCCCGGGCCCGCGCCTCGGCCACGGCCTCATGCAGCACGTCCGCATGTTCAAGCCGTACCCGGTAGCGCAGGGAGAGAATGCGCCGGATCAGCGCCAGCAGCAGGCGACGCCCGGGACCGGCGTTCCCGCCCGTACCGGACGCGGGCGCGCCGCCGTCTTCCGGCCCTGCGTCATTTCCTTCATCACTCCGGGGCAGACGGGCGATCCGGAGGGCGAAGATCTGGGCCAGCGCAAGCGACAGCAGCCCCAGCAGGGCCTGACCCGCCGCCGGGGAAATAAGGGCCAGCAGGGAATACAGAGCGCCCGCCGCCAGCATGCTCAGGAAGGAAAAGAAATTGCAAACGCCGAGGATGCGTCCCTTTTCCTCCGCCGCCGGACGCACTTGCAGATAGCTGGAGACAGGCACGATATACAGACTGCCGCAAGCGCCCAGGGCGGCATAGCAGAGGAACAGCAGTTCGACGCGCCACGTTGCCGGGGCAAGGGGAACGCAGCTTGCCAGCAGGAGCAGCAGCCCCATACCGGCACAGGCGGCGGGGACGGCCTTCCGCCAGTCCTGCCGCCGGCGACGGGCCGCGAACAGCGCGCCAAGGCAGATGCCGAGCATGAGCGCGCCGGGAAGCAGGCTTGTCATGGCGGCGCTCAGGCCGAGCTGCGTCAGGCCGAAGGCATTGATCTCCAGCAGCACCAGCACGGAAAGGCTGTAAAAAAAGGCGTCCGCACAAAAGCAGAGAAAGATGTCCCGGCGATCGCGCAGGCGCAGGAAGTCGCGGGCCGATTCCCACGCGCCGAACAGCGGGAAGGGCGGCAGGTCCTCCCGCCGCGCGGCCGCCGGACGCGAGGGCACAAGGATCACGGAAAGCAGTCCCAGCAGCGCGACGACAACCACCGTCACGGCCACCAGCCAGCGCCCGAAGGGAATCCGCGTTTCGAACCAGCGGCTTTCAAGCGCCGCCCCGGCCAGCGCCACGCCCAGCAGGATGGCGGCCGTGGTGGACAGCTTGAAAAGGGCGTTGGCCTGCGGAATCCGGGCCGGAGGAAAGATTTCCGGCAGCGATCCGTTCAGGGCCGGGCTGAAAAGCGTGGCCGAGGCTCCCATGCAGAACAGCATGGCCAGCAGGCCGCCCCAGTGCAGCGTCAGCAGCCCCCAGGCTCCGGCCAGCATGGCCGCAAGCTCAAGCAGCTTGGCCGCCAGAATGATACGGCGCTTGGGATAGCGATCCGCCAGCCAGCCGCCCCAGGCGGAAAAGAGGACGAAGGGCAGGGAAAAAAGTACCGTCCCCCAGGACTGCATGCTCGTGTAGCCCATGCCGACGGCAAGAAGCAGCACGGCCTGCTTGAAAAAATTGTCGTTGAAGGTACCGAGGGTGAAACCGAGACCAAGGGAAATGGCCTGTCCGGCAAAGCTCCGGCTCATACGCACGCTCCTTGAGGCGTCTTGCGCATGGCGTCGGGCATTCTCCTCCGGCGGAACAGACGGATACGCTACGAGGAAGCCTGTTCCCGCTCGCCGCCATGCTCGGCCGCAAGCTCCGCAAGGGCGTAGTCCCGTACCCGATCCAGCATTTCCACCGCAAAGGGCAGATCGCGCCGGTAGACCACCTCCTTGCCGATGCGCCGGGGCAGCAGCAGCCCGGCGCGCACCAGCACGTTCACATGATGACTGACGGCCGTACGACTCATGCCGACCGTGGCCACAAGCGTACTCAGGCTGATCTGTTCCCCCGGCTCGAACAGCAGGAGAATCCTTTGACGGGTCGCGTCTCCCATGGCTGAAAATACCTGCGCCACACGCTCCCAGTCATCCGGCAGGGCGGTGATATACTGCGAATTCATACCCCGTGTGTAGACGGTGGGAAAGTGTGCTGTCAAGAAAAGACCTACCCCGCCGGGTTGGGTATTGTCAACCATAAAAATAGTTATTTAGTTTTGTTGTCGTTTGGTTTTTTGTTGCTTGATTTTTTTGT
>CAJMRA010000018.1 GCA_905215675.1 uncultured bacterium
CATCCTCCTGAATAAAGCGCGCTGGAGGAGGGGTGGGGGCCAGGGGCAGGGGAACCCCCCTCTCGCGCGAGCAGAGGGGGTTCCCCTCCCCCTGAATCTCAACCCTCAACCCATTTCAAAGATAAAACGCTCATGCTCTCATGAAGAAGATTCGGGGGAACGGAAGATTCTCAGGCAAGATGATGCTGCCGCATCTTGCGCCACAGGGTATTGAGACTGAGGTCCAGCGCCGTAGCGACCTTCTTGCGGCTTCCGCCGAAACGGCGCAGCGTTTCCCGCAGGATGGCGGCCTCCACCCGCTCCATGCGCTCCCGCAGCGTCCCTTCCCCGGACGCGTTCGCGCCCGCGTCCGCCGCGTCCCGGGGCATCAGCTCCTGTTGCCGCATGCGCAGTTCCTGAAGAATCTGCATCCACAGGGCGAAATCGTGTTCCCGGGTCCCCAGCAGGAGCGCATAGCGTTGCAGCAGCGCGTCCAGCTCCCGGATATTGCCGGGCCAGTCGTATTCCTGCAACGCCGGAGCAAAGGATTCGGGAAGCGGCGACAGACGATAGCCGCCGCGTTCCAGCAAACGCTGCGCCAGCAGGGGAATATCCTCCTTGCGTTCCCGCAGGGGCGGCACATCCAGCCGTAACAGGCTCAGCCGGTAAAACAGGTCGGCGCGAAAGCGCCCCGCCCGGACCTCGTGCACAAGGTCCTTCCACGAGGAACTGATGACGCGCACCTGCACGGTATAGGGCCGCTCCCCGCCCAGACGATAAATTTCCCCCGTTTCCAGAACCCGCAGCAGCCGCACCTGCACCGCCGGAGAGATATCCCCGATCTCGTCAAGAAAGATTGTCCCGCCGGAGGCCACTTCCAGCAGCCCTTCCTTGCCGCCCCGCCGCGCGCCGGTGAACGCGCCCTCTTCATAGCCGAACAGCTCACTTTCCAGCAGGGTTTCCGGCAGCGCGCCGCAGTTGAGCGCCACAAAGGGCCCCTTGCGCTGCGGGCTTTCCTGATGCACGGCATGGGCGAAAAGTTCCTTGCCGGTGCCGCTTTCCCCGTGAATATAGAGCGCGCCGCCGGACGCGGCAAAGCAGCGGGCCTTTTCCCGGACCGTGTGCATGACCGGGCTTTCGCCGATGATGTCGGCAAAGGTGTACCGGGCCGCCATGGAATGATGCCGGTTGCGTTTCAGGCGGTTCGACAGCTCCTTGACGCGCGACGCGGGCGAAAAGACCGCAAAGGCCCCGCAGGACTTGCCGCGCACCATGACGGGATGCGCGGAAAAAAGCAGCTCCCGTCCCTTGCCCAGCGGCACGATGCCGTCCACCGGGCAGGACCCCTGCATGGCGCGGCGCAATTGCAGGCGCTCCACCAGCGGCGAGCCGGATTCCCGCGCTCCGTCCTGCGGGAACAGATGACGCGCCATCTCGTTGCAGAGAACAAGGCGCTCGTCGGCGTCGATGCCCACGATGCCTTCGTGCAGGACTTCCACCATCCCGGACATCCAGGCAAGGCGCTCGTTGTCCCTGCGCATGGCCACGGCGATATTGACGGCCTCGTCCAGGGCCCGTTCCAGATTGCGCAGACTCGGCATGACGATGACGGCCGGGCAGTGCTGCGCCTGCGCCACTTCGGCGCAGATGCCGCCCCCCACGATGCAGCCGACCCCCATCCTGACGGCCGAGGCGATGCCCTGCACATGCTCCTGCGTGGTGGTGAACAAAATGGGAAGAATGGAAATGTGCAGCAGCTCGGCAAAGGGCCCCACCCACTCGGGAATGCGCTCGTAGCAGGTGACGGCAATGGAAGAACTGTACTGGCGCGCCTGCATCAGACTGCGCAGCACGGAAAGATGATCGTTGGAAATGGTCACGACGGGACGCTGCAACCGCCCGCGCAGCAGACGGCCCGTCCCGCCGCCCCCCAGAATGACTTCCACGCCGTTTTCCAGCAGTTCCCGCGCCACGGGCAGGGCCTTTTCCATGGAGGCAAGGCGTATCTCCATCCCCATGCCGCGACCCTGGGCATACTCCCGGACGGCCTCGGCTATGGCGCGGGAATTGGAAACAAAGGCGAAGCGAAAAGAATGCTCGGACATGAGGCCTCCCGGGGCTGCTGTTCCCGCGACAACGCAGGGTGAAAAAGGCGTCCCGCGGCGGATCGCCGCCTGCAAGATTCGTCGCATGCGGTTGTGCCGCATTTCCCGGGAGAAATGCGGCACAACCGAAAGCGGAACCGCCCGCGCCTCCGGGCGCGGGCTTCCGCCGGGCGGCCGTTCCCGGGCAGGAAACCGAAGCGGCATCCCCGTCCGGGAACGGCGTCGCCCGAAGACGCGCGGCACGGCGCGCTACAGAACAACGTCCCCCACATAGCGGCGCTTGATGCAGAAGTGCTGCTTCCACTTCGCCCAGGCGCGCTGACCGATGATCATTTCCTCGTCGGGATCGCCGATGGGGAAAGGCCTGGGAGCCGTCGCCGGGTCCCAGAGACCCTTCTTGCGGCGTTCCTCGCGCTGGTCGATCAGCCAGTCGTTATAGCTTTCATAGACAATGTGGCCTTCAAAACCGTCCAGCGTCGCCGCCCGGATGCGCCCGTCGAATTCCTTGTACTTGGCAATCATCAGATCGGAAGGCATTTCCGGTTCCACGTCGTTGACGTAGCCCGCCTCTTCCAGCTCCTTACCGGCGACGGCGGCAAAGATGCGCTGATCGCGCGGCGAGAGCAGGTCCTTGTAAATGCCCACATACTTGTCGGAAATGGGCTTGCCCAGAGGCGCGTGATCGCGGGACGCCCCGCGGGCCTTGCAAAGATCGGTCTTGTAAAATTCGAACATGCCTTCCTCGAATTCCTCGCCGAGGAATTCGCAGACCCCGCGCATGACGCGCTCGGGTTCGCGCACAAGGTCCTCATACCGCAGGTCGAGCCAGAGCCCGCGCTCGCGCAGCGGTTCGCGCCATTCCTTCACGGCATTCCAGCAGCGCTTCCAGGAGTGGGCCGCGCAGTAGATATTGGTCGGGCCGAAGGAGGACTCCAGATAATCCACGCAGGAGTCGCGGCCGTCACGCGTGATGTAGATGAACTGGGCGTCGGGGAAATCATGGTGCATGGGGCCCACAAAGTAAAGATTGTGCGGCGTCTTCTCGCCCCAGCGGGGTTTCTGCACGTACTTGGCGAAACGCATGTGCATGGCCGCGTACAGACCCGCAAAGCTGCGTTCGGGAGCCAGTTCGATAACCTCGTCAAGAATGGTGCGCGGATTGACCTTCATGCCCCAGAAAGGCGTTTTCAGGCCGAACACCATTTCCTCCGCCAGCGTGCGGAAATTGGCCTCCACGGAAAGATCGCCGTACGTATGCAGATAGGGATAGAAGCGGGGATAATACCAGACCACTTCGGGCACGGCAATACGGGAATGACAACCCAGCAGCGCCATCACCAGCGTCGTACCGGAGCGTTCCGCGCCGATCATGAAAATGGGACGTTCTTTCAGAATGAGAGCCATATGCTATCTCCTTTGTGTAAGATGACCTGTATCGTTCGGATTGCCGCCGCCTCAGAATTGCCCGAGAGCCCGGATGACGATATACGCGCCGAGCAGGATGCACACGACGGACACCATCTTTTTCAGCGCGCCGCCCGAAACGGTATGCGCAAGGCGCGCGCCGCAGACGACGCCCACAAGCTCCGCGGCCGTCACCCAGACAGCCGTGGAAAGATCCACAAAACCGTGCATGATATTGCCCACGGACCCCGACGCCGCGGCCGTAATCTGAATGACCTGGCTTGTGGCAATGGCCGTCAGCGGCGCAAAGCCCAGCACGACCATCAGGGGAACGGAAAGCACCGGTCCGCCCACGCCGGTCAGGCCGGAACCGAAGCCCACGACCGCGCCGATGAGCACCAGCCCCAGCTTTTGCGAGACGGCGCCCTCATAGACGCGCGTGCCGCCCCTGGCCGGACGCAGCGCATAGACGCCGGCAAAGATGATGATGAGCCCCAGCGCCAGATTCAGGACATGGGCCGGCGCATGCGCGTTGACCAGCGATCCGGGATAGCCCGCCAGAAGCCCCCCGATGCAGACGGGAATGGTGATGCGCCAGTCAATGCTGCCGTGGCGCTGATACAGCCAGGTTCCCAGCAACCCCGTGAAAAGGAAGCTGAACAGCGACGTACCCATGGCCGTATGCGTGGACATGCCCACGATGCCGGACAGGGCCGGAATGAGGAGAATACCGCCGACGCCGACGGTGCCGATCAGCGCGCCCACAACGACGGCCACGGCGAGAAGAAGGACAAACACGGTTCATTACCCCCAGAAAGATGGATTCCGCGCTCAGGAGAGCAAACGGCATGCCACACATCAACATATTGAAATAATATGACAAAAATAAAAATGCGGACATCTGTTCATTCCATTTATGCAATATGGGAATCTCATAAATCAACGATATGAAGCCTGGCGGCGCGGATCGCGCCTTCCGCGCCGGAGAAGCCGCCGGAGCGGGCGGGGCGCGGGAGACGGGAGCGCGGCCCGTTCTCCGCACGGACGGGCCGCAAAAAAAAATGCCCGGCATGAAAACCGGGCGGGAGGGGGATGTTCGACGGCTTCGCGACGGACGTCGCATGAGTAGTTTCTACGGCCTGTCGCTTCGCGGAAAAAACACGGTTTTTTCCGCCCGCTTCGGGCCGGGCGGCGCGGTGCGGCCGGCCGCCTTGCGTTTTTCGCTCATGGAGGAGGCGCTCATGATCCGCCGCGAAGCCGGGAAACAACCTTACTTGGGAGGCAGAATGTAGAAGTCAAGACCGAGCCAGACCACCGTGACGTAAAAGAAGGCAAAGGTCAGCGCCACGGAAAGCACGCAGGCGATGATGCCCCAGACGAACATGGTCCGCAGGTTTGCGCCGTACCCGGCCACAATCCCCTGAGCGCCGGTCGCCGAGGCCACCGCATAGGCCCAGCTGATGGCCGAACCCGTCACCCAGACCCAGGGCACCGCGCCGAATTCGAGGCCCCGCCAGGAGTCCATGGCCTCGATGGCCAGCGGCACCATGACGCCGGCGGCGGCCGTGTCGCTGGTCACCTGCGACAGCAGGTTGGGGAACAGGCTCCAGGCAAAGAGCGACAGCGTATCGTTGACGCCCATGAACGGCGCAAGCCACTGGCTGAACACCGCGCCCGCGCCGGTCGAGGAAAGGATCTTGCTCAGGGCCACCGAAGCGGGCCACATGAACAGGATGGTGACGGGAAAGAACTTGCGCAGGGTCTGCGCGGAAAGGATGCTCTCGCCGGGACACGAACGCGACGGCACAAAGAGCAGGATCATGGGAATGATGCAGAACATCTGCGTCGGCTTCAGCCAGTCCCACATGGGGCCCTTCGTCCAGGGAGCATACAGCGGTTGCAGGACGGCCAGCCCGATAGCCAGGGCAAAGGCAAAGAAGGATATTTTTTCCTCAAAGGTCATGGGCCCGAGCTTGTCCAGCTCCTGCCGGTAGAACTCGCGCGTCCCGCCGAAGGTTTCGCGATCCGAGGGCATGAAGAACATCAGCGCGCCCACGGCCATGATGATGACCAGCGACACCGGCACCATGCGCAATGTCCAGTCAATGAAATAGATGTCGTAACCCAGATACTTGTTGAGCAACCCGAACGTCACCACGGACTGGCCGCCGCCCAGCGGCGTCGCCATGCCGCCCACGGAAGCGCCCCAGGCCACGGCGATGAGAATATTGGACGCGGCTTTGGAGTTCCAGCGCTGTTCATTGTTTTCATAGCCCGCGTACATCAGCGCCGCCACGGCAATGGGGGCGAACATGGCCGCCACCGTCGTATTGCCGACCACAAAGGACGTAATGGCGCACAGCACAAACCAGCCGGCCGTCTGCGCCCGGACGTTGCCGCTGACGCGCATGAGAAAGTTGAGGGCAAGGCGACGGGCAAAGCCCCAGCGCACCCAGGCGGCCGTGATGGCGGTGGCCCCGAAGATCAGCACGGCTTCCTTGTGCACATAGGCTTCCATCACCTTGGTCAGGGGCATGTAACCGTAAAAGCAGGCCACAAAAATCGGCACAAGGCAGGTGAGCTTGATGTCCACCACCGTCGTGACCCACCACCACACCATCCAGAAGAGAATGCCGAAGGCAAAACGGGCATTCAACGGGCCGAAACAGGGCAGGGCCAGCGCCACGAGCAGCAGGGCCGGGCCGCCGAGAAACAGAAGAAGCCGCTTGCCGGAAACTGAAGACTCCATACACCATCCTCCGGGAAGATTAGAGCGCTTCGCCTTTTTCAAAGGCGAAATGCGAGGCGGCGGCACAGCGCCGCCCGGCCCGAAGTGAGCGGAAAAACCGCGTTTTTTCCGCGAAACGACAGGCCGCATGGTTTGAAACGCGCAGCGTTTCAAACTGAAATTGTTCCAGAGCGTTTCAAACTGAACGAGCTCTAGAAACGTGAACGCCGTGCCCGAACCCGAAAAGCATCGCGCCGAAAAAGCCGGGACCGCCTGTCCGTCGATCCCCGTCATGCCGCCGGAGGCGACCTTGCGGCGCGCTCCGTCCGTTCGCTCCCGAAACCGGGCAAAAGCAGGGCCTTCCGAAAGGCGGGTTGTCCTTGCGAGAACCTCCGTCCCCGACGCCGTTCCCGCGCATCCGCCGGGGTAACCGGAGCTTGCCAAAAGCCGGAGGAAGATGTACTTGCCCGAACTGCCGCGAGCCCGAAGCCGCGGCGACGCGCCCGCCCGGAAGAACCGCTTTGCCGCTTTCTCCCGGAGGAATACCGGCGTGGCATCCCCCGCATCTGAGGAAACGCGGCGGCAAACGCGCCGCATCCCGGGGGAAAAACCGCCCCGTCGGAATGCTTTGTGCAGCGTATCCGCCGTTCTGAAGATGGTTTCCCCTTTGCGGGCAGGCTTCATGCATCATGCGACATTCACTCTCATGTCATGCAGTTCGCCTTTTCACGACAAGGGCGTCGAAATACATCATCTTTTACCTGCATTTCATCGGCACCTGCTGTGAATAAAAGAGCAAGTCCCATGCCATGCAAAAACGATTCCATAACTATCTTTAATTATTATATATGTGGAAACAGGCCATCTCGAATGGCATTCGATTTCTGCAATAAGGAATCCCAGGAATGAAACTGCCGATCCGCCGCTCAGCCCCTGTTCCCCCCTGCCTCCGGGAGGCGTCATGCGCATCGCGGTAGCCGTCAGCGGCGGCGTGGACAGCCTGTGCGCCCTGCTGCGCCTTTCACGCGAAGGGCACGAGGTTCTGGCGCTGCACGGCCTCTTTCTGCCCGACGCGACGGCGGACGGCCCGACGCCCGACGGACTGCGCGCGGCCTGCCGGAAGCTCGGTCTGGAATTTCACATCGCGGATCTGCGGGATCGGTTCCGGCAGGACGTCATGGAGCCTTTTGCCGCCGCCTATGCGCGGGGGGAAACGCCCAATCCCTGTGCGCTCTGCAATCAGAGCATCAAATTCGGCGCGCTTCAGGACGCCGCCGCCGCTCTGGGAGCCGATCTGCTTGCCACCGGGCATTACGCCCGCCTCGCCCCCGCGGCGGAATACAACGCCGACTGGGCCGCCACCCTGCCCGCCTCTCCGGGACGGCCGCCCGTGATGCTGGCCGCCGGAGCGGACGCCGCCAAGGATCAAAGCTACTTCCTCGCGCTGGTGCCGCCGCGCCGCCTGCAACGGGCGCTCTTTCCGCTGGAACGGCGCACCAAGGCGGAAAGCGTCGCCGAAGTGGCCGCCGCCGGTCTCGCAACGCCCGTTCCCGACGAAAGTCAGGAGATCTGCTTCATTCCCGCCTCTGAAGACGCCTATCGGGATTTTCTGCGCCGCCGGTGGGCCGCGCAGGGCCTGCCCGTTCCCCCGGAGGGTCCCGTCATGCTGGAGGACGGTCGGGAGATAGGGCGGCATCACGGGCTCTGGCAGTACACCGAAGGTCAGCGCAAGGGGCTCGGCATCGCCTGGAGCGAGCCTCTTTACGTGCTGCGCAAGGACAGGGAGCGCAACATCCTGTTTGTGGGGCCCCGCAACCGCCTCGGCATGCGCGCCTGCCGCGCCCGGCAGGTTGTGCTGCACGTCCCGCCGCGCTTCTGGCCCGACGAGGTGCTGGCGCGCGTCCGTCACCGGCAGCGGCCGTCGCCTGCGCGCGCCGTCTGCGACGGAACCTCTCTGCGCATCACGCCGCACGAGCCCCAGTTCCCCGGCGCGCCCGGACAGATTGCCGCCGTCTACGGCCCGCAGGGGCACATGCTGGCAGGCGGGATTCTTGATCGGCTGGACCTGCTTTCGGATCGGGAGCGGAGCGGGCCGGACGAGGGCGACGGCACAACGCCGCCCGCCCGAAACTGAGCGGAAAAACTGCGTTTTTTACGAAACAACAGGACGTATGGTTTGCGACGCAACGCGTTTCAGACTGAAAAGGCTCTGGACGGCACATGCGCAGACAACGAAAAGCCCCCGCACATTCTTGCGGGGGCTTTTTTCATGGCATGCGGGCGGTGGGAACAAGCGCGGATTGCTCTTGAAAAGGAAAATGCGAGGCGGCGGCACAGCGCCCCGGCCCGAAGTGAGCGGAAAAACCGCGCTTTTTCCGCGAAACGACAGGCCGTATGGTTTGAAATGCACAGCATTTCAAACTGAAATTGCTCTAAAACGACATTTGCCCGATGCCGCAGGGCACAGGCCTTGCGGACATCGGGCAAATGTTACAGCAAATGCTTCGGAGTGCTTTCGTCAGCGGATGCTACGCGCCCGCAAGCAGAATGAAGGCGACGATACCCACGACGACGCCGTAAATGGTGAACGGCACCACGGTACGGCGCAGGATGGGTCCTTCGTGACCGATCATGCCGAGCACGGCGCACACGGCGACGATGTTATGGATGCAGATCATGTTGCCCATGGCGCCGCCGACGCCCTGGGCGGCCACGATGATGAAATGGCCGGGCACGGAGTAGTTGAGGGCCGTGGCGACGTTCCACTGGAAGTTGCCGAACAGCATGTCGGACACGGTGTTGGAACCGGTGATGAACGCGCCGAGGCCGCCCACGAAGGAGGCCAGCATGGGCCAGGCGTTACCCGTCAGCCACGCGCAGAACTCGGCCATGGCCATGGGCATGGACGGCAGGGCCGCGCCTTCGGGACCGGCGGTATTGACGCCGGAACCGCGCAGGATGGACACCAGCGCCACGGCGGCGATCAGGGCGATGGTGGGGGCCTTCATCTTGGCAAAGGCGGTACCCCAGGCTTCGGCCACCTGCTTGCCGGTCATGGAATGCAGACCGATGGTGATGATGGACACGAGGATGAAGGGAATGGTACCGGGCAGGTTCAGCAGGGCCAGCGTGGAGCCGACGCCTTCGTAACCGAGAATGTTGGTCCAGCCCACGCTGAACATGGGATCAAGAATAATGGGCTTCAGATGGAAGGCGGGCACGCGGGTCAGAACGAGAATGACGCCGCACAAGATATAGGGCAGCCACGCGCGGGCCTGCGACATGTGTTCGGTGTATTCGGTGGCGTCGGAAGCCTGAATCAGACCGGACCAGTCATGCCGCCATTCGGAGGTGGGGGGGAAGTTCCAGACGCCGTCCTTGGGCAGGCAGAAACCCTTCTTGGTCAGCCAGACAAGCGCGCCGAGGCCGACCAGACCGCCGACCATGGAGGGCAGTTCCGGACCGCCGAACCAGGCCAGCAGCATGTAGGGCACGAGGAAGCAGACCGAAGCCATGAGGCAGTAACGCCAGGCGCGGAAGCCTTCCATCCAGGACTTGTTGGCGCCGAAAATGCGGGTCATGAAGCCGAGCAGGAAAATGGGCAGGATAAAGCCCATGGGCAGGTGCATCAAGGTAACGTATTCGCCGATGGTCTTGTAGACCATGGTCGGATCGCTGACCCCGGCGGCCGTCATGGCGATGTTTTCCAGAGATTTGAAACCGGCCAGCACGGGCGTACCGACGGCACCGAAGGTGGTGGGCACGCTGTTGAAGGCCAGACAGATGACGGCGGCGCACAGGGGCGGGAAGCCGAGGCCGAGCAGCAGCGGCGCGGCCAGCGCGGCGGGCGTGCCGAAACCGGCGGCCCCTTCGATGAAGGCCGCGAACATGAAGCCGATGATGATGGTCTGCACGCGCCGGTCGGGGCTGATTTTCTTCATGCCCGCCTGAATGGTTTCCATGGCGCCGTTGTAATGCAGGGTATAGTAGATGAGCAGCGCGCCGAAGACGATGATCAGCACGCCGATGGCGGTGATGGTGCCCTCAATGGACAGGGCCAGCAGACGCATGGGCGCGATATCCCAGACGGCCCAGGCGATGAGCGCGCCCACAAGCCACGAAAGCGGCATGGCACGCGTGGACGGCCAGCGCAGGCCGGCCATCAGAATCAGCGCCAGCAGGATCGGGATAAAAGCGCACAGTGCAAGAAAACCAATACTCATGAAACCTCCTCCATCTCTCTGGATCGTGCGGCCGACGGATCGATACCGCTCCAAAACGGAATGTTGTATGTCTGAAAGAACGGCGGCGCATAACGATTCGTTCAATCGCTGTGCGCCACCATTCGTTTTCAGCAGTGTACGCCGTGCTTGCAGGGATTCACTCTGACGGCCGAATTTTCAGGGGAGAAAACCGCAGACCGATATTCGGCCGTTATCATCATTGCGCCCGCATGTGCGGGGAGGTGCGACATGCGGGCGCTCATTTCATGCTAGGGCAGTATCCGGCACAGGGAACCGGCTGAAGCCTGATCGGCACGCAGATGCGGACGGTCATGGCCGGACTGTGCGGCAGGGCGAAGCGGAAGAGGTTGCCTTGCTGTTCCCCCCGGCCGACGGCCTTTAACCAGGCGCACAGCCGACATGGAGAACAGGGCAATCAGCGGCCTCCCGGCCGGCAGGGCGGAAAGAAGGGCGTCGGCGGCCGGATCACGGAACCGGGTCCAAGTCGTCATGGCATCTCCTTTTCGGCCCAAGAAATACTCAAAAAACCTTGCTCCGGGACCACGCATCCCGGAATCCGCACAACCGGCCCGCGTGGGCGCGGGCACGAATGAAAACATTTGCAGTTTGAAACGCCATGCGCTTCAAAGCATACGGCCTGTCGTTTTGCGGAAAAAAACCGTTTTTCCGCCCGCTTCCGACCGTGCGACTGTGCCGCCGCCCGACGTTTTGCCTTTTCCAAAAGTAAAACGCGCCAAGCCTATTTAGATGAAATTTTTTATTAGCACATCAAAACCATTGCGTCAATGCCCTTGCGGCGTCGGCATCATCCGTCGAGGACGGGAAACACATGCCGCATGGCGTGCATACTATAAAAATGCTGTTAGAGCGTTTTCAGTTGAAACGCATTGCATTTCAAACCATACGGTCTGTCGTTTCGCGAAAAAAACGCGTTTTTTCCACTCACTTTGGGCCGGGCAGCCCGGATCGGCGGACATCAGCGCGCGTCTTCCGCCGCCAGACGCCACAGGGTCCGCAATCGCAGGGCATACCCGTGCCGACGGCGCAGTTCCTCCCGCCAGGCGGCGCACAGCGCTTCCGTCCTCTTCGGGGTCGCGGCCAGCGCCTCAAGCCGCTCCGGCAGGTCGGCGGGCCCCCGCAGCCGGATCGGCTCCGTCAGCGACGCGGGGAAAATATCCAGCCCCGGTGTGGCGTCGCTCAACAGCAGCCCCCCGGCGGCCCAGACGTCGAAATGCCGCTGGCTGAGACTGTGCGGCAACAGCAGGCTGGTGACGTTGAGCACCGCGCGGGCGCGGGCGTACAGCCCCGGCAGGGCCGTATAATAATCCACGGGCGGTTCCACGGGCGCGCCGGGCAGCACGTCCCGCCAGCCGTCGTCGCCCACAAGCCGCAGTCCTCCGGGCGCGGACAGGCTTTCGCGAACCCAGCGCACGCGCCGGGCCTGCGAACATTCCTCCGCGCCCAGCCCCACGCGGCGCACGGCGTCGCCCGGCCAGAGCGCGCCCCCCAGCCTCTCGTGCCACCAGTGAAAATCCGGCGGCCGGGGCGCGTCCGCCTCCACCAGCGCCAGCCCCTCCGCCAGCAGCTCCGACGGCACGCTCGCCGCCGCAAAAAAGCTCCCCTTGCGCGGAAAGGCCGAACGCCCCACAAACAGCGACCGCCCGTCCCGCGCGCATGAGGGCGCGTTCCACATATGCGGCGCCGCGGCCAGCGGCAGAAAGGACGCCCGCCGCGCCCCCGCCTGCCGCAGTCCCTCCAGAAAGCCAGCATCCGTCACACAGACGCGGCAGTCGCGCCACCACGGCCCGCGTACGCCGCTCAGCAGATGCCAGGGATTATCCACGCACCAGACGACCACGGGAATCCCCGCCGCCAGACAGGCCTGCGCGAGCCGCCCCTCGGCGTCGAGCCCCCGCAGATTGACCGACAGCAGCATGGCGGGCGCATGCGCCGCCGCCCGCCGCAACGCGGGGAACAGGGCCGGGCCGCCCTGCCCCGGCGGATATTCCAGCACGCGCCAGCCCGACGCCCCGGCGGCATGACGCAGCTCCAGATGCAGCAGCCCCCGCGCGTCGCCGGGCAGGATCAGCAGGGGCGCGGGACGTTTCGCCGGACGCGGCGGCAACGGACAGCAGGCCGCCGCCATGCGCCCCAGCAGCGGCCCCCAGAACTCGGGCGCAAGCCGCAGTCCCGGACGATAGAAAAACCGGCGGCACCGCGACGCCAGCTCCACGGCCCGGTCCGGCGAAACCTCCCGCCAGGACGACGGCGGCGCGGGCGCATCGGGCAGGGCGCGGCGCGTTTCGGGACAATCCAGCCAGTAGACGGCGCGCCCGGAAGCCGCAAAGGGCAGGACGGACGGGTCCTCCGGCCCCAGCCCCAGCACCAGACAGTCGCCGTCCTCCGGCCCGGCCGCCTCCCACTGGCGGGCATCCCCCGAAAGCGTCAGCGGACGTCCGCAAAAATCAGGCAGGGAAACTCGACGAGGCGCGCGGGAAGACGACGACATGAAACTCTCCGGGGAGGCTTGCAAGGAAATGCTTGGCTTGCGTCGCAAAAAAGGGTATGGCAACGGGCTGGTGTGCTATGAAAGAATATCGCGATCACTACTTCCTGAAGGCCAAGCGGGAAAACTACCCCGCCCGTTCCGTCTACAAATTGAAGGAACTGGACGGCAAATTCAAGTTGTTCCGCCCCGGCATGCGCGTTCTTGATCTGGGGGCGGCCCCCGGTTCCTGGTCGCTGGGCGCCGCGGAAAAGGTGGGGCGCAACGGCCTCGTCCTCGGCTGCGACATCCAGACCACCGAAACCGTCTTCCCCGCGCAGGTCACCTTCATGGTGGAGGACGTGTTCCGCCGCTCCCCCGAATTCGAGGCCAGACTCGACGAGATGGGCCCCTTCGACGTGGTCATGAGCGATATGGCCCCGCGTACGACCGGCACCAAGTTCACCGATCAGGCCCGCTCGCTGGAACTGGCCTGCGAGGCCCTTACCGTGGCGCGCATGCGCCTCAGGCCCGGCGGCAGCTTTGTGGTCAAAATTTTCATGGGACCGGATATTCAGGAACTCCTTGCCCCCATGCGCAAGGCTTTCGGCACGGTCAAATCCTTCAAGCCCAAGAGTTCCCGCGCCGAGAGCAAGGAAACCTTCTTCGTCGGCATGGCCTTCAGGGCCGAAGCCGCTCTCGATCCCCACGCCCCTCCCGAGGTTCCCCCGCCTTTCGGGGAATAGCGCGCGCTCCGGCGGCGTCGCCCTCCGCGCGACGCCCGCACGCCTCTTCGGAAAACGTTCGCGCCCCCTTTCCGCGCACCCCCTGTGAGCGCCGCCCCCGCAACGGGACGCTCCGCCATCCATCACACATTCCCTTTTTTTGGAGGTCATATGTCTGGGCATAGCAAATGGGCCAATATTCAGCACCGCAAGGGCCGTCAGGACGCAAAACGCGGCAAGGTCTTCACCAAGGCCGCCAAGGAAATCATCATCGCCGCCAAGAACGGCGGCGATCCGGCGGGCAACCCCCGTCTGCGCGCAGCCATTGCGGCCGCCAAGGCCGTCAACTTGCCCAAGGACAAAATCGAGGCCGCCATCCGCAAGGGGACCGGCGAGGACGCGGGCGGCGATCTGACCGAGTGCTTCTATGAAGGCTACGGCCCCGGCGGCATCGCCATCATGGTGGAAGTCGCCACCGACAACAAGAACCGCACCGTGGCCGAAGTGCGCCACCTCTTCACCAAGCACGGCGGCAGCCTCGGCACCGACGGCAGCGTGAGCTGGATGTTCGACCGCAAGGGCGTCATCACCGTGGACAAGGCCGCCTTCACCGAAGACCAGATCATGGAAGCCGCCATGGAAGCCGGAGCCGACGACGTCATCGACGACGGCGACGTGTGGACCATCCAGACCGCCATGGCCGACTTCGCCGCCGTGCGCGACGCCCTCGAGGCCGCCAACGTCGCCATGCAGTCCGCCGAACTGGCCATGGTTCCCCAGAACCTCACCGCCGTGGACGTCGAAATGGGCCAGAAGGTCCTGCGCCTCATGGACGCCCTCGACGACAACGACGACGTCCAGAACGTCTACGCCAACGCCGACTTCCCCGACGACATGCCCGCCGACTAGGCAGCAGGCACGCGACAGTTTCACGAGGGGGAGAGGGAAACCTTTGCCAGCGGAAAAAAGTTTCCCTCCCCCCCTCGCGCTCCCCCTCTCCCTTCAACAACCGCTCGTCAGGTCCG
>CAJMRA010000019.1 GCA_905215675.1 uncultured bacterium
GCACGGACGCGCCTGCGCGCCCGTGCCGCTTCCGATTCAATCAGCGGTTACGTTCCGTCAGCTCTTGGCCGTCGTCTTTTTGCGGGTCGTCGTCTTCGTGCCGGTCTTGCGCGTGGAAGACGTCTTTCCGGCCGAACTTTTTGTGGAAGCGCTCCGACCGCTACGGCCGCGTGCGGGCGCGGCGGGTTCGGGCTTCACAGCTTCCGTCGCTTCCGCAGCCGGTTCGGATTTCGCAGCTTCCGGCGCGGGCACCACGGGTTCGGGCTTTACCGCTTTCGGCGCTTCCGGGGCGGACGCGGGTTCGGCGGGAACGTCGGCTTCGGGAGCCTTTTCCGCAGCGGCGGAAGGCGTTTCCCCGTCGCCGCTCCGCGCGGCGTCCTTTCCGGCTTCTTCGGCGGCCATTTCACTTTCCACATCGGCGGCGACCTTTTCGGCCACCAGACCGGGCGTCAGGCCGCCTTCTTCCGGTTCAGGCTCGTTCCTGAGCTCGGAAGCGGAACTGAATGCCTGCAGCAGTTCCGCAATGACGGCTTCCGTGGCGGGCACGGCGGGACGGGAAATGACGCCTTCGGGCTTGGGCAGGGGCCGCGTCTGCGGCTTTGCCGGCTGCTCGCGCGCGCCCGCAGCATCGCGGGCGGCCTGTTCGGCAAGTTCCTTGCTGGGCGCGACGATTCTGGCCGCCTTTTCCGGCCTTGCTTCGGGTTCCGCAGGCTTCTTGACCGGGATCGGCGCTTCAACGACCGTGCCGTCGGGCTCCACCATGGACAGGGCCCGCACCGGACAGGCTTCCATGCAGGCGGTGATCTTCTTGCCGTTTTCCTCGCGCCAGGCACGGCACATATCGCAGCGCACGGCCACTTCCCGGCGGGAGCGCTGGGCCATGGTCTCGGCGTCGTCGCCGGACAAATCGGGCATGCCGATGGTATCAAGGGAGATAGTGCCGTAGGGACAGGCGGCTATGCACAGCTTGCAGGCAATGCACAACTGCACGCGCATGGTGATGCGGCCGTCCTCTTCCTGCTGCAACGCGCCCGTCGGGCAGATATTGCAGCAGGGAGCGGGATTGCACTGATGACAGCGCACCGTCGTGCGGAAACCTTCCGCCTTGACCACCTGCACGCGACTGACAAGCACGTCGCGGTGCTTCATGGCCTCTTTGAACGTCATGCCATGATGCGCGGCAATGCACGCCACTTCACAGCGGCGGCAGGCGCGGCATTTGTCGGGTATTACCTGAATATGCTCAATCATGCTTGTCCTCGTTTGCGGCCGTCGGCGTGTCGGCCTCGTCTTCCGCCGTCACGTCAAGGCCCGTCATGGTCATGCCATGTCCGCCACGAAAGCGGAGGGAATGGCTCCCGCAGGCAGGGCAGACAAAACGCCGTTCGCCCAGCTCGAAGGCGGCACCGCATTCCTCGCAGCGACAGGGCAGCGGCTCCATGTTCAGAAGGAGCCGCGCGCCTTCCGCCATCGTGCCTTCGGCCAGCAGTTCAAAACAGGCCGTCAGGGTCTGCGGTTCCACGCAGGAAAGCAGCCCCAGCGAACAGGTCAGACGCGTGATGCGTACGGCCTTGCGGCCGGCCCCGGCATCGCCCGCCGCCCGGCGGGCGTCCACCTGTGCATTGTGCTCTTCCACCGCCCTGAAGGCGACGTTGAGCAAGCCCTGAACAAGGCTTGCCTCATGCATCGCCTAGCGCTCCGTGCAGGAAACGCAGGGGTCGATGCTGTTGGTGATCAGGGCCACGTCCGCCACGGCGCAGTCGCGCATCATCACGCCCAGCGCTTCCCAGTTCATGTAGGAAGGCACGCGCCACTTGAGGCGCTCGGGGATGTCGCTGCCGTTGGTGCGGATATAGTAGAAGACTTCGCCGCGCGGAGCTTCGCTGCGCGCGCAGGCTTCGGCCACATGTATCTGGCGCATGGGCGCGGTCACGGGACCGCCGGGCATGCGCTTGCAGCACTGCTCGATAATGCCGAACGACTCCATGACTTCATCCAGGCGCACCATGGTGCGCGAATGGATGCAGCCCCCGTCGTAGACCGGCACGTTGAACTCCATGTCCATATAGGCGGCATAGGGGGAATCCTTGCGCACGTCGTGCGCGATGCCCGAACCGCGCGCCACGGGACCGACCACGCCCAGCCGCACGGCGTCGTCGTGCGGCAGGAGGCCGATGCCTCTGGTACGCCCCAGCACCATGCTGTTGGAGGCGTAGATATCGCGGATTTCCGCCACGGCGGGACGCATCTTTTCCACCTGCTGCCGGATGTAGGTCAGCAGCTCCGGCGACACGTCGCACTTGACGCCGCCGATACAGTTGGAGGCCAGATTCATACGGTTGCCGTATACGGTCTCCTTGACGTCCTGCATCATCTCGCGGATTTCCATGACGTGCATGAACAGGGACTTGAAGCCGATCACATGGGCCTGAATGGCCGTATTGAACAGATGCGAGGCCACGCGCTTGATTTCCTCCGCCAGCACCCGCAAATAGCGGGCGCGCTCGGGAATCTCGATGCCCAGCACGTTTTCCACGGCCATGCTGTAGGTGAAGGAATGGCTGTTGGAACACAGGGAGCAGACTCGCTCCGTCAGGGTCGTGTTCTGAATCAGGTTGCGCTGCGTGGCCAGGGCCTCCATGCCGCGATGCACATGGCCGGAGGTCAGGTCCACGTGACGGATGGTTTCGCCGTCCACGGTAAGATGAAAATAGACGGGTTCCTCAAGGGCCACATGGACGGGGCCCAGAGGCATGCTGAAAGTCTGCGCGCTCATGCTTTGTCTCCCTTGCCCGCGAGGATGCGTTCCCACAAGTCCGTCGTGCAGGCGCCGTTCATCATGACGGACAACGGCACGGCCTGATTAAGAATGCCCGCATCCAGCTTTTCATCAAGGAAGAGGCGGCGCGGATTGGGATGCTGCTCCACGGTTATCTTGAACAGCTCCATCATTTCACGTTCATGCCAGTCGGCATTGTCGAACACGGGCGTGATGCTGGGCACGGCGGGCCGCTTGATGTCGAGTACCGCCGTCAGATTGTAGACCACGCCGTCCAGCTCGAAGTGATAGCAGACTTCGGGATGCATTTCGCCCATCTGGCGCACATTGTAGGGGGAAATCATGCACAGGCGCGCCCCCTTTTCCTTGAGCAGGCGCGCCGCGGGAACCAGCGCGCCGGGCTCCACCAGACGATACCAGTGATAGGCGTTGCCGAAGGTGTCCACGCTGTGATGCTCGGCCGCCACATGCTGGGGGTCCGGTCTGGAGGCCGCTCCCAGCGCCGCGCCGGGCGCGGCGCACAGGGCCGAAAGACTGTTCATCAGCTCGGCGTCGCCGTGCAGGATATGCTGTTCTTCCATAAAAAAACCTCGTCTTCCCCAAGGCTATGCCGTGGGCGCGGCCGACGCCGGGGTAACGGCGTCGTCGTTGGCCGGCACGGCCTTGCGGGGCGCTTCCGGCAGTTTGCAGGAATTGCGTTTGGCGTCCTCAATCTGCCGGCACTTGGGGCACAGGGTACGCAGCAGCTTGGGATCGAGCGACTCGTCATTGGCATACAGGGCCTTGATCCGCTCCAGCGGCAGGGGACGCATCAGCGCGCCGCAATGGCTGCACGGCTCGTAGCGAATGATCTGCTGCTCGACCTTGTCGTATTTTTCTTCCGCCGGGTGGGCGGAATGCCAGTCGTTGTCGATGGAGATGGCTCCCATGGGGCAATAATGACGGCAGGAGGCGCACAGGCAGCAGGCGTTCTGCCAGATGGTGATCTTGAAGCCCGTGCCGTCTTCCAGCTGGCGGATGTCGATGGCTCCCGCCGTGCAGGAATTGCGGCACACGCCGCAGCCCATGCACAGGTTCGGATTGACATGCACCTTGCCGCGCAGGCGTTGCGGCGTGAAGGTTTCGCCCAGCGGGAAGGGATCCGTGGACGGCCCCTGCATGAGGTTGCGGAACAGAACCTTAAGGAATCCCGCCATGACTATCCCTCCAGACCCAGTTTTTTCAGCCAGATGGACCGGGCCAGCACCACGCCTTCCAGAATGGCCTGGGGACGCGGCGGACAGCCGGGCACGTTCACATCCACGGGAATATAGCGATCGATGGGCCCTTCGATGGAATAGCCCTCGCGGAACACGCCGCCGGAAATGGGGCAGATGCCCACGGCCACCGTCACTTTCGGTTCGGGAATTTCATTCCAGACGGTCAGCACGCGATCCCGTACGCGCGCCGTCAGCGGGCCCGTAATCAGCACGATGTCGGCATGACGCGGACTGCCGCAGTACTTGCAGCCCAGACGCTCCACGTCATAGCGGGGAATGCAGGCGGTCGTGGCCAGTTCCACGTCGCAGCCGTTGCAGGAACCCGCATTGATGCGGAACAGCCACGGCGAACGCACCGACATTTTCTTGAGCCATGTATCCGTGCTCACGGGAAGACCTCCTTACATCGCCCAGACCAGCACGAGGCTGATCAGCGCCAGAACCGTGGGTACCGTCACATAAAAACGGAAGGCCTGCTCAATGCGGAAACGCGCCGTCGCGGACTTCACCAGCGTCACCGCCAGCAGCATCAGCAACAGGCACTTGAGACAGAACCACAGCAGATTGAACAACCAGAAATCGCCGATGGTACCGGGGAAGAACATGGCGACGCCGAGTCCCAGCACCACAAAGCTCTTGAGCGCCGTGCCGATCTGGAACAGGGCCAGCAGGGGGCCGCCGTATTCCAGCAGGGGGCCTTCGATGATTTCCGTTTCCGCCTCGGGGATATCAAAGGGCGCCACGCCCATTGTGCCGGGCAGGAACATGAGATAGGCCGCAAAGGCGGGAATCATGATGGGATTGAAGCCGATGGAACCGTTCTCCAGCTGCCAGCCCACCACGTTGAGCAGCGAGAATTCCGCCCCCGTGCCCGCGGCCTTGCCGACCAGCATGGCCACGGCCAGCAGCACGATGAGCAGGGGCGTCTCGTAGGCCAGCATCATGAGCATTTCGCGCGAGAAGCCCACCGCGCCGAAAGGCGAGCTGGAGGCGGAGCCGCCCAGCATCATGGCAATGGCCGGAATGGGCAGCAGGTAGAACAGCACGAGCAGGTCGCCCATGTTGAACAGGCCCTGAAACACGCCGGGCACGGGAATGAAGGCCGCGCAGACGGCCATCCCGGCAAAGCCCACGACCGGAGCCAGCAGGAAGGCGCTTTTGCAGGCCGTGCGCGGAATGAGGGTTTCCTTGGTCAGCAGCTTGGCCACATCCAGCCAGGGCTGTATCAGCGGCGGCCCCACGCGCCGCTGGAGACGGGCCTCCACCCGGCGATCAATACCTTTGAACAACATCCCCACAGCCAGCGCAAAAACGCCGCCCGGGAAAATGCACATATGCACCACGGCAAGCAGAATATCGCCCATGCCGATTCTCCTTCTGGTTCTCTGCCGATCCGGTCCCGGAGGCGTTCCGCGCCGGAGGCCGTCGCCGCCGTCGCCCCGGAACGTCCGCGGTCCGCCGCGGGAACGCGCATGACGGCGCGTCCCCGCGGGCATACCGAATCAATTCGCTCTTGAACTGTCCCGAGCAAGACCCCTACCGTTCGTCGCGTTCGGCCGCCGGAAGACGCCGCTGCTCGTTGCCGGGGAAGAAGCGCAGGACGCGCTCCAGACCGGCGTACATGCCGGAGGGGTTCATGCGGCTGCTTGCCGTCTGCGGCGGCAGACCGCACATATGCACATCAATTTCACGCAGGCGCACAAAGCGCTTGAGGAACCAGCAGCCGCCCGCAAAGGCCAGCGCCATCATGACGAAGACGGCCGTCGCGTTCCACGCGCCCACGCCGCTCAGCACGCCGGACAGACCCACATCCAGCGTCGGCGCGCCGTATTCGGCCAGCACGGCGTTGATGGGCGACAGCGCCAGACCGGGGAAGACGCCCGTCAGCACGCAGCCCACGGCCAGCAGGAACATGGGCAGCCGCATGGCAAAGGGCGCTTCCTGCACATGCTCCAGATGCTCGCCCGGCTGCCCGAGGAAGGCCGCATGCAGGAACTTGGCCACATAGGCCAGGGTCAGCACGCTGCCCACCAGCGAAAGCAGCGCCAGCACGGGCTGTCCGGCCTGCATGAGCGCATGATAGATGAGCCACTTGGAAGTAAAGCCGCTGGTCGGAGGCACGCCGACCACGGACAGACCGGCAATGGCGAACATGCACAGCGTGAAGGGCATCTTGCGGCCGATGCCGCCGAGATCGTCCAGGCTGTCCTTGTGCGTGGCGAACATGACCGCGCCGCAGACAAGGAAGAGCAGGTCCTTGAAGAAGACGTGATTGACGAGATGCAGCATGCCGCCCGCATAGCCGAGCACGCCGCCCGCCGCCACGGCCAGCACCATGTAGCCGATCTGGCTCACGGTGGAGTAGATGAAGACCAGCTTCAGGTTGCTGACGAGCAGGGCCTGAACGGCGGCCATGACGATGGTGATGCCGCCGATCCACATGACCGTATCCGTGATGAGCGACTGTTCCTCCATCCCCAGCACCCGGGCCAGGGCCAGACCGCCGCCGATGAGCATGAAGAGCTTGATCAGACCGATGACGGCGCTCTTCAGCAGCACGGACGATATGTAGCCCGACACGGGCGTGGGAGCCAGCGCGGGGTGCATCTGCCAGTCAATGCGGAAGGGAAGCTGCGCGGCCTTCATGACGAAGCCCACGGCCATCAGGGCCATGCCGACCCAGGCCGCCCACGGGGGCAGCAGCGACAGCAGCCCGTCGGGACGCAGGGCGGCAAAGGCCGACAGCGGCGCCGCCGGGCCGATGACGCAGACGCCCACGAAGATGAAGCCCGCCCCCAGCACGTTGAAGAAGAAGTACTTGAAGGCCTCGCGCAGGCTGTCCTTGTCGCCTTCATGCGCAATGGCCATATAGAGCGTCCACGAGCTCATGATTTCCCAGAACAGGAAGAAGCTGAACAGGTAGGTGCTTGTGACCATGCCGATGAGGCCGCCGCACATGGCGGTGAAGGCGGCATAGAAACGCCATTGCGTATGGCTGTGGCTCATGTAGCCCAGCGCGTAAATCATGTTGAGCGCGCCCACCAGCGGCACAATCAGCGCGAAGCAGTAGGACAGCGTATCCAGATTGTCGCCCTGAAGGACGACCAGCAGGGCCGTCGCCAGAAGCACGAATACGGAGGCCAGACCGGCCCGTATGGGAGACTTGCGGAAGAAGACGGGCAGCAGCGCGCCGAACACGGGAACGACCACGTAGCATTCCCACGGCACCAGCACGGACTGGAACACGAGGAATTCGCCGCCCAGCGTGGGGAAGCAGGCCGAGGCCACGGGCGCGACCAGCAGCAGCGGAAGCTGCGGCGCAAGGCCGGTCGCCAGGCACAGGACGGCCAGCAGCCCCAGCGCCGCGCGCATGCTGCCGGAAACTTCCTTCACCGCCGGAAGATGGGCGGGACGCTCCTCGAACACCAGCGTTTTCAGAATGCGCGTATAGTAGACCGCGCCCACCAGCGAACCGCCGAAAATCAGCGCGCCCAGCCAGATGTGATCCGCCTGCACGGCGGCCTGAATCATAAGATACTTGCTGAAGAAGGCCCCGAACGGCGGCAGGCCCATGATGGAAATGAGGCCCACGGCCATGCAGGAAACCGTCCAGGGCATCTGCCGTCCGAGACCGCGCAAATCCTCCAGCCTGCGGCTGCCCGTACGCAGGATGAGCGCGCCGGCCCCGAGGAAGAGGAGGTCCTTCATGATCGCGTGATTGAGCGTGTGCGCCAGTCCGGCGGTCACGGCAAGCCAGGTTCCCATGCCCAGCACCAGCGCCATCTCGCCGATCTGGCCCAGCGTCGAATACGCCAGCATGCGCTTGATGTCGTCCTGACGCAGGGCCATGATCTCGCCGTAAATCAGCGTCGCCGCGCCCAGCAGGGTCAGCCAGCCGCCGAACCAGTTCAGGCCGAAGCCGGAAAGGATGCTGCCGTCAATGGCTTCGGTCACGCTGCCCGCCTGACCGTAGATGATCAGCACGATGCCGAAAATCCCCATCTTGGTGATGACGCCCGAAAGGGGGCCGGACACCGACGAGGGCGCGGCGGGATGCGCGTCGGGCAGCCAGGAATGGAAGGGCACAAGACCGGCCTTGACGGCAAAACCGACAAAGCAGAGCAGAATGGCGGCCTGCGCGGCCCAGACGCTCAGCTGCGGCGCGGTATAGGGCACGGCGGCCAGAAGGCTGCTGCCGCCGCCCAGCAGCATGAGGCCGGGCAGCATGAGGCAGGCGCCGCCCGCGCACATGACATAATACTTGAAGCCCGCGTCGTGCGCCGTGCGGTTGTTTTCATGGACGACAAGGAAGTAGGAGGCGAAGGTCATCAGCTCCCAGTAGCCGTGCAGCGCGCCCATGTCCGCAGTGGACACGATGCCCGCCAGCGAGGCGAACGTCAGGAGCAGGAAAAACCAGTACCAGCCCTTGCGCTCGGCATGCGCCATATAGCCCACGGAATAGACGGCGACCACCAGCGCGACCAGCGCAATGACGACCAGAAAGAGCTGCGCCGCCGCCACGGGATGCGGCTCGGTAATGACGGAGGAGAAGGCCAGCAGGGCGGCGACGGCCCCCAGGAATTCCGCGCCCCGAATCTGCCGGTAAAAGGCCAGCCCCACCACGAAAGCGCCGCAGTACAGCATCCAGAAGGCGGGATGCACGGGCGCATGCGGCGCCGCGTATCCGGCGCACGCGGCGGCAAGATCCAGCAGGGGCACGCGCAGCAGGCCCATGGCCGCCACCAGTACGGCCAGAAGCCCGGTCAGGAAACCGGCCCGGACATCGTTGCCGTCCCGGAGATCCGGGGCGTCCAGCGGCGCGGGCTCAAACCAGACAACGCGCAGGACCTGAACATGCAGCGCGATGAAGATGGTGGCGCACACGGCCTCCACAAGCAGCAGTATCAGAGGACTGGCCGCGCCGAAGGGCAGGGCCGCCGCCAGCACGCCCTGCGTGATGCAGGCGCGCGCCTCGGGCATGAGGAAGGGCGTTCCTCCCACGGCGGCCATCAGGCCGAAGACAAAAAGCAGCGCGGGTTTGCGACAGGTGCTGCCCGCGCCGCGAAGGCCCTCCACGCTCACGTCGCCGCGAGCCTGCGCCAGCGCCCCCAGAGCCCGCAGGGCCAGCAAGCGGGAGGCCGCCTGAAACAGCAGAAACAGCCACAGGCCGGCAAAGGCCGGTCCGTTGGCCGCGCCGAGGGCGATGCAGAGCAACCCCGCGTCATGCAGCGCGCCCCAGTAAATCAGGCGTCTCGCATCATGCCGCTGCCGCACGGCAAGCCATGTGCCCGCCAGCAGAAAAATAAGCCCCGGCAGGTACAGAAAGGCCGCACCCGCAGTCAAAGAAGGATCAAACATACGCGCCCCTGAGCAGTTGGATTTCACAACGCGCAGACCACCTCCGGGCGCTCTTTTCCCGGCGTGTCCTGCGGGCATTTCCTCCCGCTTTCGCCCGCGCGGCGGCCTGCCGGGCCTCCCCGCGACAACCGGATGACGCAAACTTTACTTGTGATTTTTTAGTCACATAAAAAAGTTTAACGAAACATGGCGGTTGCGAACAACAGCGAAAACTTTGCTGTCCAGACTAGCGCAATTCATGCTCCGGCGCAATATGAGGCAGGCAACGGAGGCTCGAACACGACGCACCCGCCCGGCATTCAAGGAAATATAATAAGGTAACGCGCTCCAGGGCAATTTCAGTTTGAAACGCTGCGCGTTTCAAACAATACGGCCTGTCGTTTCGCGGAAAAACGCGGTTTTTCCGCTTACTTCGGGCCGGGCGGCGCTGCGCCGCCGCCTCGCGTTTCACCTTTTTCAAGGGTGAAACACTCTATTCTTCCCGCAATTCCCGCGCCATGAGGCGACGCACCTCGTCCGCCGGATCATGCCCCTCGCGCACAATGGCACGTACCGCTGCGGCAATGGGCGCGTCCACGCCCAGACGCGCCGCCAGCATACAGGCGGCGTCCGCCGTGGCCACGCCCTCCGCCACCATGCCGAGCTGTTCCGTAATGTCCTTCAGGCGCTCGCCGCGCCCCAGACGCAGACCGACCTGCCGGTTGCGCGACAGGTCTCCCGTACAGGTCAGCGTCAAATCCCCCAATCCCGAAAGGCCCATGAAGGTGGACGGCCGCGCGCCGCAGGCGACGCCGATGCGGCTGATCTCCGCCAGTCCGCGCGCAATCAGCGCCGCGCGGCTGTTATGGCCGAAGCCCAGACCGTCGCACATGCCCGCCGCAATGGCGATGACGTTCTTGAGCGCGCCGCCCAGCTCCACGCCGATGACGTCCGTGCTGCTGTAGCAGCGGAAATTCGGGCCGGAAAAGGCGTCGCGCAGACGCGCCCCCAGCGTCTCGTCCGCGCACGCCAGCACAACGGCCGTGGGCAGACCGCGCAGCACCTCGTCGGCAAAGGACGGCCCGGACAGGACCGCATAGCGGGCGTCCGCTCCCACGGTCTCCGCCACCATGCGGCCCGGCGAGGCCAGCGTCCCCACTTCCAGCCCCTTGGAAGCGTCCACGAACACCGGCCCGGCACAAAAATACGCCTTGTGCGCCGTCAGCCAGCCGCGCAGCTGCTGACACGGCACGGCCAGCACCACCAGCGCCGCCCCCAGCGCCGCGGGGTCCGTCGTGGCCTTCAGGGCCGGATGCAGGACGTGCGACGACACGTAGCGCGGATTGCGATGTTCCTCGTTGATCGCGCGCGCCGCGGCCTCGTTGCGAAGCCAGAGCGTCACCCCCAGGCCGCAGGACGCCAGCTGCTGCGCCAGCGCCGTTCCCCAGCTGCCGCCCCCGGCGACGCAAATGTCGGGCAAGGATTGCCGCATGATGTTTCCTCCGGTTGTTTGATCTTTCGGGGAAAGGACAGGCCCGGGAGAAGAGCGGAAACGCCGTTGCAACGGCACGAACGCGCCCTGCGCGCAGCCGGGGAAGCTTCCTCACGCCGGACGGCCGCGTTCACAGGGCCCGAGTTCCCCGGCCGTCGCAGCGCCGCAGCCAGTCGGCACAGAGCCGTTCCAGCGCCGGATCGTCCCAGGCGGCGGCCTGAGCGCGACGGGCGCGCACACGGCGGGCGCAGTCGCGCAGCGCCGCGGCGTCCGGGCGCAGGAATGCCGCGATGGCCGCCGCCCGCTCTCCCTGTCCGGCCCCCTGCGCAGCGCGCAGGAGCAGGCGGGCCATCTCCGGCGTCGGCAGAAGACGCTGCGCCAGCTCGGCGGCTTCGAGAGCTTCCGGCCAGGCGGCCCGCGCGGCCAGCAGACGCCCCAGAAGAAGGTGCCCCCCCTGCCAGAGCGGTTCCGCATTCAGAGCCGCCCGGAGGTCCTGTTCCGTGACGGAGGAAGCGGCGCTCCACCGTGCCGACAACTCCTGTTCGCGTTCCGGCGGCAGGGCGGCGTAGCTCACGCCCCGGGCATTCAAACGCGCCTCATAGCCGTCCAGCGCCACCTGACGATGGAAATCGGGACGCACGACCTGCCCCCAGCGCTGCCCGAACAGCGTCGCGTTGGCCGTCGTGCGCGCGTGACGCCCCGGCGTCCTGCTTTCGGCGTGGAAGACGACGGACGCCGGAACCAGCGACAGGGAAAGTCCCCGCTGCCGCAGGGCGAAGCAGAGTTCCAGGTCCTCATACCCGTTGGCGTAGTCCTCGCAGAAGCCGCCCACGGCCTGAAAATCGGCCCGGCGCAGCAGCAGCGCGGCCCCGGTGAGAGCCTGCAGGGGATGCGCCCGCCGCACGGCCGGATGCTCGCCGGGAAAGTCCGCATACAGATGCCGGACGCCGCCCAGCGGCGTGAAACTGACGCCGCAATGCTGCGTCCGCCCGTCGGGATACAGCAGCAGGGGACCGACGGCGCCGACCCCGGGCCGGTCCAGCGCGTCCCGCAGGGGCGACAGCCAGCCGGATGTGGCCAGCGTATCATTGTTGAGGAAGAGGAAGGCGTCGCCGTCGGCGGCGCGGGCCCCGGCGTTGCAGCCCGCGGCGAACCCCCGGTTCTCCGGCAGGCGCACCCGCAGGAAACGCGGACCGAAGAGCGTCCGGCCGAGCGGCTCCAGCGCCGTGCGCGTCGCGTCCGCGGAGCCGTTGTCCACGACGACGACCTGCGCGCCCTCGTCATGCGCGGCCAGCGAGCGCAGGCAGGATTCCGTTGTTTCCCAGAGATTCCAGGCGGGAATGATGATGGAAATACGCATGGAACAGCAGCCTCCGCTCCCTCTGAAAAAGCGCGTTGGGGGAAGGATGGGTTTCCTTCCCCCCAGAAAAGCGATGTAGCGTTAACACACTCTAGCTGCGCTGCATTTGCTCGATAAGCGTCTTCAGATTCTGCGCCTGCCGGTTCAGTTCGGCGACGGATTGCGCGGCCTCGGACATGGCCTTGGCGGATTCGTCGGAAATGGAGCTGACGCCCAGCACGGAGCGGTTGATCTCTTCGGAGGCCGCCGACTGTTCCTCGCTGGCCGTGGCAATGGCCCGCACCTCGTCGGCCGTGCTTTCCGCATCCGTCACGATTTCCCGCAGGGCGTCGCCGGACTGCTGGGCAAAGGTCGTGGCCTGTTCCACGCGTTCCACCGTGCGATCCATGGAGCCGACGCTCTTGGCGGCGCTTTCCTGAATGGCCTGAATGGCCTTGCTGACATCCTGCGTGGACGCCATGGTCTTTTCGGCCAGCTTGCGCACTTCGTCGGCCACCACGGCGAATCCCCGTCCGGCTTCCCCGGCCCGCGCGGCCTCGATGGCGGCGTTGAGGGCCAGCAGATTGGTCTGGTCGGCAATATCGGAAATGACGCCCATGATATTCGAAATATCCTGCGCGTGCTGATTGAGCTGCGCCATATCCTCTTTCAGGGTCAGGGCGTCGCTGCGTACGGCCTCGATGCTGTCCAGCGAACTTTGTACGATGGACGCGCCCTGCTCCGCCTTCTGGCGTGTTTCGGAGGACATGTTGGCCGCGTCGGAAGCGTTCTTGGCCACTTCCTGCACGGTGGCGTTCATCTCGTTGATGGCCGCGGCCGCGGAGGAAAGGCGCTGGGCCGAGTCCGTGGCGGCCTTGTTGGAATCCTCGATGCGGGAACCCAGATCGCTCACGGCCCCGGAAATGACGTCCACGGCCGAGGCCAGCTGTCCCGCCGCCGCAAGCATGCCTTCACGTTTGGCGCGTTCGGCCTGCGCCTGCGCATCCCGGGCTTCCTGCATGGCCTGCGTGGCCTGTTCGCCCTGACGGCGGGCCTCTTCGGACTGCCGCTTGGCGTCGCCCAGGGCATCCTTGAGGCTGGCGACCATGTGCCGCAGCACGTCGGCGAGCACGCCGGTTTCATCGTTGCCGTGCACGTCAAGCGTGCGATCCAGATCGCCTTCCGCCACGGCCCGGGCGAATTCCTGCGTCCGGCGCAACGGACGGGACAGGGTTCCGGCAATGACCACGGCCAGAACGACGCCCAGCGCCAGCATGCCGAGAGAGGCCAGCGTCACCAGCGTGATCGAGCCGTCGATGACCGAAGCCGCATCCTGCACCGCCGCGGACGTGCCGGCGCTGACGGCGTCGGCCAGCTTTGAGGACGCATTGAACGCGCCGTAAAACGACTCCAGCCGCTTCTTTTCGCTGGCCGTCATGCTCCGGCGCACGTTCGTCAGCTGTTCCGCATGGGAACGCACATCCCCCAGCGTCTGCAAAAGCGTTTCCTGCAGGGAGCGAATCTTTTCCGGCAGACGGGGCGTCAAGGCTTCCAGACTCCTGACTGCCTCCGGGAAACCTTCCTCCATGATCGAGGCAAGGAACGTATCGTCCTTCTGGGTGACGGCCTGCAACAGCTGCTCGATGACCGTCGTCATCCGGCCCCGGGCATCGGAAACATCCGTAAGGAGCCGGGACAATTCCAGCGCCGTCGAGACCTCCCCGCGCTGCAGCAGGGCGCGCTCATCCTCGCCCAGCTGCCGGATCATCTCGTCCAGCGTATCCCGGATTTCTCCATGCAGCGAACTGGCAAGCTCGACAATGTCGAAACTCTGCATGACCAGATCGCCGTACGTCTTGCGTTCCGCGCGGTATTGTTCCAGCAGCGGGAGCGCAGTACGCAGAAAGGCGGCGCCCTCGTCGGACGGGCTCGCCGCCTCGCAGGCTTTCCAGGCGTTGAAGGCCGTCTCGAAATCTTTCAGGTTGTTCTCGGCAAGATCCCATGCCTTGCCGTTCAGGGAAGTGTAGTACTCGGTAGTATTGAGCCCGGCCAGCAGAAGGGAACGCTGCATGCCCATAATCGCCTGCAACTGCGGCACGCGCTCCCGTTCGATGGTCCGCGACAGGTCCTGAATATCGCGCATGGCCCTTGCCGTCAGCATGCTCAGAATGAGGGACAGCAGGATGATGACGGCAAAACCGCAGCCTATTTTACGCCCCATGGTCATGCGCATGTCGGGCCCTCCTTTTCGATAACCGCTTTTTCCCTGTCGGGGAAACGGACGTTGGCGCGGACAGGCAACAACGCCGTCGCGCCGATCGCTTTTCAAAGGAAAAACGTCTAGGGTGTGTTAACACTAAATAGTTCTTCCGGGGGGAA
>CAJMRA010000020.1 GCA_905215675.1 uncultured bacterium
GGCGCTGTGCTGCCGCCTCGCGTTTTCACCTTTTTCAAAGGTGAAACGCTCTAGTCGCGGTTGCCGCCGAAGAGACGCAGCAGCATCAGGAACAGGTTGACGAAATCCAGATACAGGGTCAGCGCGCCGAGGATGGCCCCGCGACGCACGGCGGTGCCGTCTCCAAGGGGCGCGTCCATGCCGAAAGCGCGGAGCTTCTGGGTATCATAGGCGGTCAGACCGGTGAAGATGATGACGCCGATGCAGCTGATCACGAAATCCATCATGGAGCTTTGCAGGAAGAAGTTCACCAGACTGGCAATGATGATGCCGATCAGACCCATCATCAGGAAGCTGCCCATGCCGGTCAGATCGCGCTTCGTGACCGTGCCGTAAATGGACATGGCCAGGAACAGGCCCGTGGTGGACAGGAAGGCATTGGCGATGGAGCCGATGGGGTAGACCACGAAAATGGACGACAGGGTCAGGCCGGTCAGCGCGGAATACAGCAGGAAAAGGCCCGTCGCCGTCGACGAGGACATTTTGTGAATGGCCGCGGAAAGGGCGATGACCAGCCCGAACTGGGCGACGATCAGCACGATGGGCACGATCATGTTGCTGAAAATGGTCATCCGCAAGTCAGGGCTGGCCGCCACGCCGTAGGCCACCACGCTGGTCAGGGCAAGACCGGCCGTCATCCAGCCGTACACCTGACGCATATACACAGAGACGGCACTGCTTGCGCTCCGGGAAAGAGTGCGTGTCGTTTCCATAAGGAAAAACCTCCGAAAAAATGTGCGGCGGACAAACAGGGAGAGATTCAGGATGGGCATTCCCGCTGCCGGGCGACATGTCCGCCGCCGGTATCGCCCCGAATACGGGTTTGTCCTCTCAAGAATACGGCTTTTTCCGCTTTTGGCAAGGGGGCGCGCGCCCGGGCGGGCCGCCGTCCGGCGGCGGAAGAAGCGCCTTGCCCCTGTACGGCGGGCGTGTTACCGTCCCGCGCGACGGCACGGGGCCGTCGCATATCCGCAAAGGAGTCTGAAACAATGAAAGGTTTTGCTTTTGCCGCGTGGGGCCGCGCGCTGCTGGCCGCCGCGTTTCTGCTGGCGGGCATGGCGTGGGGAACGCCCGCGCAGGCCGCCGATCCCGCCGTCAAGCTGGAAACCAGCATGGGCGACATCATCGTGCGTCTGGACGCCCGCAAGGCGCCCATGACGGTGACGAACTTCCTCGAATACGTGAAGGCCGGGTTTTACGACGGCACGACCTTTCACCGCGTGATCAAGGGCTTCATGATTCAGGGCGGCGGCATGGGGCCGGACATGAAGGAAAAGCCCGCGCGCGCGCCCATCAAGAACGAGGCGTCCAACGGCCTCAAGAATTCCAAGTATACCATCGCCATGGCGCGCACGTCCGAACCGCATTCGGCCACGTCGCAATTCTTCATCAACGTGGCCAACAACGCCTTTCTTGACTACAAGGCCCAGACGCCGCAGGGCTGGGGCTACGCCGTCTTCGGCAAGGTCATCAAGGGACAGGACGTCGTGGACAAGATCGCGGGCGTGCAGACGGGCCGTCGCGGCTACCATGACGACGTGCCTCTGGACCCCGTTTTCATCAAGCGCGCCACCATTGTGGAATAACGCGACAATAGAGCAATTGCAGTTTGAAACGCTCTAGCGCAAGCCTGAACGGAAAGGCCCCCCGAACCGCCGGAAAGCGTACGGGGGCCTGTTTTTTTACGGGAAAACCGGGCGGGGCGCTGTACTGCACTTGCCGGTAAATATGTGCGGGTTTTGGGGAGGATGGGGGAGTTTGAGGGGGAAGGAACCCCTTTTTGCCGCAAGCAGCGACCCGACGGGCGGCCGAAGGCCGTGCCCGTTAGGCGACAAAGGAGCCTTACGGGCATCGACAGCAGAGCAAAGGGGTTCCTTCCCCCTCAAGACAAAACGTAATGAGTTCGGAGCCTAGGGTTTGACGTAGGCGTAGCCCTTGCGCTGCATTTCCACAAGCGCCCCCATACCGGCGGGCACGACGGTGCAGCAGCTCCAGAGCTGTTCCGGGGTGATCTTGTGCTCGTTCAGGGCAAACTGGCAGAGTTCGATGCGCACGCCCTTGCCCGTCAGTTCCGCGGCCATGGCCTCCAGTTCGGGATTGGGCGCGGTGAAGAGGTTGACGGCGGGGCCGTTGGCCAGCAGCGTGACGGGCGCTTCGCCGACGACGGTCAGATAGTTTCTGGCATTCTTGAGCGCAAGGCGCAGCCGCGCGGGATCATTGGCGTCGATATGCAGGCACAGGGCATCGGCCATGGGAAAATCCTCCACATAAAGGTTGAAAATCGTTGCGTATCATAACAAGACAGCGGCCGAAAGGCGAGAGCCGGGAAACCGGCGTTTCCGGCCGGACCGCGCGCGGCCCGTTTAGAGCAATTTCAGTTTGAAACGCTGCGCGTTTCAAACCAAACGGCCTGTCGTTTCGCGGAAAAAACGCGGTTTTTCCGCTCACTTTGGGCCGGGCGGCGCTGTGCCGCCGCCTCGCGTTTCACCTTTTTCAAAGGTGAAACGCTCTAGGCCCCTTCGGCGTCGCCGGACGCATGACAGAGGAAGAACAATTCTTCCGCCATGTCCGTAAGCTGTCCCGCAAGTCCGCCGCCGTTCATGGGATGTCCGAACAGGGCCTCCCGCTGATTGGCAAGGCCGCGCCTGTCCACGGCGTCGGGCAGGGTCGGCGACAGGGTTTCGGCAAGACGGCAGGCCAGCAGATAGCCCTCGGCCCCCTCCAGAAAGAGCGGCGCAAGCGTGCGGAAATGCGCGCCGACGGTCTCCCAGCAGCGCAGGGCTTCCGGCCCCGGGCGACTGCGGGCCGCCTCGCACAGGGCCGCGTGCAGATTGTTGCAGGCCGCGCCGGGCAGGCCGGATTTCCAGCCCCAGAGCCACGGGGCCCGCTCAAAGAAAAGATTGTGCTCCACCGCCAGACGCAGCAGGGCGCGCAGGCCGCGCAGGGTCGAGCGCAGGGCCTCGCGGGCGTCGGCGGGCCAGTCCGCCGCGTCCGGTTCCTGTCCGGCCAGATCCCAGGCGGGAACCAGCGTCGCGTCGGGCCGCAGGCCGGAAAGCTCCCGCAGCAGATGCGCAAACCAGAAATTGGCGTCGGGGCTGCACGGGGTTTCCAGATGGGAATAACTGAGCACGTAACGCCCGGCCCCGTACGCGCCGGTCAGGGCCACGGGCTGCCCGTGCACGAAGCGCGCGGACAAATCCACGCCGTACAGGTCCCGCCACGCCTCGAACACATGCGCGGGCACGCGCCGCAGGGGCAGATCCGCCAGCCAGAAATCGTCGTCCGGCGGTCCGTAGGTCGCCAGCACGCGCACGGCGTCCTCCGCGCCCGGCGCAAAGCGCCCCGGCCACCATACCGGCAGCGACGGGCGGACGTCCCCCTCCCGCCACGAGGGCGGCAGCAGCCGGACGGCGTCCCCGTCGCCGGACGGAACCGGAATACGGCAGCGCAGATGGCCGGAAACAAGATGTTGCAGGCGTTCGGGGTACCGGGCCCGGGCCCACGGGCACAGGCCCAGCCCGTCGCCGTGGCGCAGGGCCAGCCCCGCGCCGCCGCAAAATCCCAGATAGGCCCCGCCTTCGGCCACATGCCGCCGCACGGCCTCCATGCCGCGCCGTCCCAGTCCGGCGGCCTTGAGCCGGGCGTTGCCGCCGGGCATGAGCAGCAGCGAAAAACGCCGTCCGCCCGCGCCCGCATCGCCCGGCTTGCCGAACAGGCCGCCTTTGGCTATGTTTTGGGCCTTGAGCAAACGGCAGGACAGGCCGAGAGCGCGCACGGCGCGCCAGGCCATGAATCCCCAGATATGGGACGCATCCCATAGTATGGCAATATCTCGGGCGGTCTGCATGCGCGCAGTATTGCCGCCTTTCATGGAGAAAGCAAGGATATGGCGGAAACACTCCCCAAGGGCTATGAGCCCCATGACGTGGAAGCCCGGTGGCGCAACCACTGGCAGGACAACAAGACCTTCACGCCCGATCCCGGCGCGGACGGCGAAGCCTTTTCCATCGTCATTCCTCCGCCCAATGTCACGGGCGCGCTGCATATCGGCCATGCGCTGAACATAACCCTTATTGACGTCCTGTGCCGCCACGCCCGCCAGAAAGGCAAGAACGTGCTCTGGGTTCCCGGCACCGACCATGCGGGCATCGCCACCCAGAACGTGGTGGAACGCGCGCTCGCCAAGGAAGGCAAACGCCGTCAGGATCTGGGCCGCGAAGCCTTTGTGGAACGGGTCTGGCAGTGGCGCGAGGACTACGGGCACCGCATTCTGGATCAGATCCGCGCCCTCGGCGCGTCCGTGGACTGGACGCGCCTGCGCTTCACCATGGACGAGGGGCTTTCCGCCGCCGTGCGCAAGGTCTTTGTGCGCCTGTACAAGGAAGGACTCATCTACAAGGGCGACTACATCATCAACTGGTGCTCGCGCTGCCATACGGCGCTGGCCGACGACGAAGTGGAACACGAGGCCCACAAGGGCAAGATCTGGAGCATCCGCTACAGGCTGGCCGACGGCTCCGGCCATATCACCATCGCCACCACCCGCCCCGAGACCATTCCCGGCGACACCGCCGTCTGCGTGCATCCCGAAGACGAGCGCTACGCCCATCTTGTGGGCAAGAAGGCCGTGGTGCCCGTTCTGGGCCGCGAAATTCCCATTATCGCCGACAAGTATGTGGATCGCGAATTCGGCACCGGCGCGCTCAAGGTGACGCCCTGCCACGATCACAACGACTGGGCGCTGGGCCGGACCCACAATCTCGAATTCCTGCAGGTCATCGACGAAAACGGCGTCATGAAGCCCGAAGCCGGTCCCTATGCCGGTCTGAGCAAGGAAGAATGCCGCGAACGCATCGTGGCCGACATCGACGCCGCGGGCGATCTCGTCAAGGTGGAGGACCTCGAAAATTCCGTGGGTCACTGCTACCGCTGCCATACGGTGGTGGAACCGCACGTCTCCACCCAGTGGTTCGTCGCCACGACGAAAATGGCCCCCGCCGCCCGCGCCGCCGTGCCCGATCAGACGGCCATCCTGCCCGAAAGCTGGCGCAAGACCTATTATCACTGGCTCGACAACATCCGCGACTGGTGCATCAGCCGTCAGATCTGGTGGGGCCACCGTATCCCCGCGTGGACCTGCGAACAATGCGGCGAACTCATCGTCGAGGAGCAGGACCCCACCGTCTGCCCCAAATGCGGCAGCACCCGCCTGAAACAGGAAGAAGACGTTCTCGACACCTGGTTCTCCTCGGCGCTCTGGCCCTTCTCCACCATGGGCTGGCCCGAAAAGACCCCCGAGCTGGAACGCTGGTATCCCACGTCCGTTCTCGTGACCGGCTTCGACATCATCTTCTTCTGGGTGGCCCGCATGATGATGATGGGCCTGCACTTCATGGGACAGGTCCCCTTCCGCGACGTGTACCTCCATGCGCTGGTACGCGACGCCACCGGCCGCAAGATGTCCAAGTCCACCGGCAACGTCATCGATCCCCTGCTCATGATCGACAAGTACGGCTGCGACGCCCTGCGCTTCACCCTGACGGCCTTCGCCGCCATGGGCCGCGACATCCGCCTTTCGGAAGAGCGCATCGAAGGCTATCGTCACTTTGTCAACAAGCTCTGGAACGCCGCCCGCTTCGCGCTCATGAACCTGCCGGAAACCGCTCCCGAACCCGTGGCGCTGGAATCCGTCGAAGGGCTGCATCATCAATGGATTCTGCACCGCCTCGAAGCCGTCAAGAAGGACGTGGACGCCGCCCTTGAGGAATACCGCTTCAACGACGCCGCCCAGCTCGGCTACAAGTTCCTCTGGAACGAGTTCTGCGACTGGTATCTTGAGCTCATCAAGCCAGACATGCAGGACGAAAGCCGCAAGCCCGTTGCCCGGCGCGTGCTGTGGGTGGTGCTGCGCGAACTGCTGCTCCTCCTGCATCCCGTCATTCCCTTCGTGACGGCCGAAATCTGGAACGCCCTGCCCACCGAGGGAGGAGCCGCGCCGACCGACATCGCCCTCGAACGCTACCCCGCCGCGCGCCCCGGCTGCGAACATCCCGCCGAAGCCGCCCGCATGGAACTCATTCAGGGCATCATCGTGGCCGTGCGCACCATCAAGGCGGAACTCAACATCAGCCCGGCCCACAAGGTAAGCCTGCTCCTTCATCCCGTGGACGCCGCCCAGGCGGCCCTGCTTGAGCAGGCCCGCTCCATGATCCAGACCCTGGCCCGCCTCGAAAGTCTGGAAATCGGCGCCGAGCTGACCGCGCCCAAGGCTTCCGCCTCCGCCGTGGTCGAAGGCTGCCAGGTCATCGTCCCCCTCAAGGGAGCCGTGGACCTGCAAGGCGAACTGGCCCGCCTCGACAAGGAACTTGCCAAGCTCGACAAGGACCTGATCGGCGTCCAGACCAAACTGCACAATGAAAGCTTCGTGAGCCGCGCTCCCGCCGAAGTGGTGGAACGCGAAAGAGCCCGCGCCGCCACCCTGCTTGACAACAAGACCAAGCTTGTGGCCCTGCGCCGGCGCTTCAGCGAAGCCCTTGACGAGGACTAGATGCGCCGCCTGTCCGTCACCCTGCTCTCTCTGGCCCTGCTGGGGGCCGCGTCCCTTCCGGGCGCGGCCCCCGGCCCGGCGTCCGCCGCGCCCCTGCCCGCACAGGAAGCCGCGCCCGCGCCGACCGTCGATGCGGCGGCCGTCGCCGCCTCCCTCCGTCCGCTGATCAATGCCGGGACCTTCGAACAGCGCCTCTCCGACGTGGGACGCCTCAAGGCCGCCGGATTCATCTTTCAGCCGGAACTGGCCGTGTCCGGCGACAGCTGTCCCCAGGACGCCGGCCCGGATCAGCGCGCCGTCCTCTCCGGCATGCTGGCGGCGGATCGCAGCTTCGCCTTCTTCTTCGGAACGCCCGCGCAGGCCGCCAGAGCCAATATCATGCTGGCGGAACTCATCGGCATCACGCCTCCCGCCCTGCCCGAAAAGGACAAGGGCATTCTCCGCAATCCCACAGGCCCCGAAGCCCGGCGCGTCCTTGCCCGCCTCTGGGCCGAGGAATCCCGTCGCATGCTCGAAACCGCCGCCCGCAGTGAAACCTGCCTGCGGCTTGTGGGCGCGCATCTCTACGGCCTGTTCCTTGAACAGACCTATCTGTCCTCGGTCATGATTCTGGCCGCCGCCGAAAGCGAAACCCTCGCGCCCCTGCGCGGGCTGCATACGGACCTTGCCGGCAATCAGGCCGCCGTGCTTGAAACCCTCGGCAAGGCCCGCTGCCTCGGCCCCGACGCCGACGCCTCCGATGAACGCGCCGACGCCGTCCGGCAGATTGTCCGCCACCTCAACAACGGCTCGCCCACTCTCGACGGCCTCCGCGCCATTGTGGAGATCACCCAGACCGAACGCGGCGCGTTTCTTGCGCCCTGCCCTCTCGACGCCGCCCCCGCGCGCATGCGGTAGAGCCTTCTGCCTTTGGAAAAGGAAAAACGCGAGGCGGCGGCACAGCGCAGCCCGGCCCGAAGTACACGGAAAAACCGCGTTTTTCCGCACAACGACAGGCCGCATGGTCTGAAACGTACAGCGTTTCAAACTAACAATGCCCTGATGCGCGCCATCCGGCAGCCCACGGAACGTCGGGAGCCCCTTCCCTCCCGCCGCCACATCGGATACTCAGGCGCAAAGAGGAACAAATATGACCGAACAGCAGCCCGGAACGGGCATGGTAAGCTTTGTGGGAGCAGGTCCCGGCGATCCCGAACTTCTGACCATCAAGGGACGCGACGCCATCGCGGCGGCGGAACTGGTGCTGTATACGGGCTCGCTGGTGCCGGAAGCCGTGCTGGCGCATGCCGCGCCGCATGCCCGCAAGGTGAACTCCGCGCCGCTGACGCTGGAGGAATGCCACGCCCTCATGCGGGAAACAGCCCTGGCGGGCAAACCGGTGGCCCGCGTCCATACGGGCGACACCTCGCTCTACGGGGCCCTGCGCGAGCAGGCCGCCCTGCTTGATCGGGACGGCATTCCATGGCGCGTGATTCCCGGCATTACCGCCGCCTGCGCGGCCGCGGCCGCGGCGGGCATCACCTTCACCGTGCCGGAAGTGACGCAAAGCCTCGTCATCACCCGCATGCCCGGGCGCACGCCCATGCCGGAAAGCGAACGCCTGAGCGCGCTGTCCGCGCACAGGACATCCATGGCCGTCTATCTGTCCTCACAGCTTGTGGAAGACATGCAGGCCGAGCTTCTCCAGTCCCTGCCGCCGGAAACGCCCATTATCTGCGCCTACAGCATCGGCTGGCCCAACCAGCAGATTTACAGGACGACGCTGGCCGACGTTGCCCGCTGCGTCCGGGAGCACGAACTCTATCATCAGACCGTGTTTCTGGTATTGCCCGGCCTCGACGCCGAGGGCGCGCCTTCGCGCCTCTATGCCGCCGATTTCAGCCACGGCTGGCGCGAAGCATCGAAATAAGGCGTTTTGCCTTTGAAAAAGGAAAAACGCGAAGCGGCAGGCCGTATGGTTTGCAGCGCAACGCGTTTCAAACTGAAAATGCTCTAAAATACAGGGCCGCGTATCGCAGGATACGCGGCCCTCGTCATTTTTACGAGCATTTCTTGCGGTCTCCGGAAAAATTACCGGAAGGAACGAACGCCCTTGCGGCTCCGTTGTTCCAGCCTCGACAACAGGAAAGGCCGCGGGGCCGGGAGAAAGTCTCCCCGCCGCCGGGCGCTTACGCCTTTTCCACCATGACCAGAAAAACGGGGTTCAGGGCGGCAAGATGGCAGTCCGCGCCGAGAGGGCGGGCTTCGGCGGCGGCAATCTGCAGCAGGACGGGCGGTGTCGGCGCGAGGTCGCGCAGCGAACGGCGACAGGCGGCAAGGCTGTCGAGCAGCACGCAGGCGACCGCCAGACGCCCCCCGGGCGCAAGCCGATCGTAGAGGGTCGCCAGCAGCGCGGCGGCGGAACCGCCCGAAAGCCCCCCGCCCACAAACACGGCATGGGGCGCGGGCAGCGCGTCCAGACAGTCCGGGGCCGCGCCCAGCACCACGTGCAGGTTGGCCGCGCCGCAACGGCGACGGTTCTCCTGAATGTCGAGGGCGCGGCGCGGCACGCGCTCCACGGCGTACACGCGCCCTTCCGGCAGCAGAGACGCGGCCTCGATGGCCACTGCGCCGGACCCCGCGCCGATATCCCAGAAAACGGCGTCAGGCGCGGGCCGCAGGAGCGAAAGCGCCGCCGCCCGCACGGGGCCCTTGGTCATCAGCCCCCCGTCGGAAACCAGACCGGCGGCATCCAGACCGGGATGCGGACGCCGCGGACGGCCTTCCGGCAGCAGCAGTACCGTACAGGCCGGACCGAAACGCCGCCCGGCGGCCTCGGACAAGGTTCCCTCCCAGTGGCATTCGCGAGCAAAGCCCAGATTCTCAAACACATGAACGCGGAAGTGCGCGAGACCGCGATCCAGCAGAATCCGGGCCGGAACATCGGGCGTTGTCCGCTCATCGGTCAGCAGGGCAAAGGGACGGCCGCGCATGGCCGCCGCCAGAAAGGGATGGAGGGAATCGCGGCCGTGCAGGGACACGGCAACCACATCGTGCCACGGCAGACCGAGGCGGGCGCAGGCCAGTTGCAGGCAGGACGGCGCGGGATGGATGCGCACGGCCCCGACGCCCCAGCGACGCACGAGAGTTGCGCCGATGCCGAAAAACAGCGGGTCGCCGTCGGCCGCCACGACAATGCCGTCCCCCCGCGCGCGGGCCTCGTCAAGAAGGACGAGCGCGCGTTCCAGCGGCGCGGCAAGCGGCAGCAGGCGCGCCTGCGGCGCGACGGACGCGAGCGCCTCGAGCAGCCGTCGGCCGCCGCAAACAAGGTCCGCCTCCCGCAGCAGGGACAGGGTCGCGGGAGAAAAGGCGCCGGGAGAAAAGGGGGCCGCAAGGCCCAGTACCTGAACGGGAGCGGGAAAAGCGGAATTCATGCGGAAGCAAGCTCCGAGCCGTCATCGGCAAAGATATGCACCCGGACGGAACGTCCGGCAAAACGGGCGGCCGCGGCGGCCGCCTCGCGGGCGACGGCGGCGACGACGCGACGTCCCGGAGCCCCCGCCGCCAGCAGCAGCTCCAGCGCGTGGGCCGCGGTGACGCAGGAACGCAACGTCCCGTCGTGCGCAACGCCGCAGGCGGTCGCCAGATCGGCAAGACGCGCCATGTCGAGCACGGCGTCCCGGGCATGGGTGGAGGCATGTCCCTGCGCCAGCTTGACGGCCTTGCCGAAAAAGCAGCCCCAGACGAGCAGCGGCAGGGAGGAACGCCCGGCATGTTGCAGGGAAAAGGCGGCGAAGTCGGCGACCTGCACAAAGGCGCGGGCGGGCCAGTCGGGATACCGGGCCATGAGCAGCCGTTCGGAACGCCGTCCGGTACTCATGCCCAGACCGGGGCAGGCCGTGGCCTCGGCAACGGCGACGCCCTGCGCGATGGACGCCTGCCAGGCCGCATGACTGAACGGGCGGACGGTTCCCTGCGTGCCGAGAATGGAAATGCCGTCCACGATGCCGAGCCGGGGATTGAAGGTATGGGCGGCAATGGCGCGGCCTTCGGGCACGGAAAGCACAATCAGCAGTCCGGCGACGCCGGACGGCAGGGAGGCGGACACCAGGGCGTCCCGCAGCGCGGCGCACAACTGCGCGCGCGGGGCCGGATTGACGGCGGGCTGTCCCACGGGCACGGGCAGCCCCGGCAGCGTCACGCGCCCGATGCCGGGCCCGCCCGCAAGGAACAGGGGCAGCGGCGACGCCTCAAGAAGCACCGCGTCCCCGGGAGCCTCCGTTCCTGAAAGAAGGATCGCCGTCGCGCGGATTTCGGCCTTGTGGGTGGCGTCGGGATCGTCGCCGCCGTCCTTGATCACGCAGGCATGGGCCGCGCTCCCGGGCAGGATGGCGGCGCAGGCCGGGCAGTCCCGCACATCGGGCGCGGGCCCGGAAGCGCAGGCCGCCACGGGAATACGCAGCGGCGTCTGTATCTCGGCGCGGGGCGGCGGCATGACGACGACTTCGGCGGCACGCTCGCCGCGCAGCAGAAAGCGCAGGGCCGCGACCGCGGCGGCGGTTGCGGCGCTGCCGGTGGTGAAGCCTTCGCGGAGGGACGGGGCGCGGCTCATGCGTCGGAACGGGGCGCGGCCATGCCGGGCAAATGGTCCGCATCGGGGAGCCAGACGCGCCCCTGCGCCACAAGATGCACGTCGCCGTCCACTTCGGCCGCAAGGGCGTCGCCCTCCTGCATGATTTCCACATCCAGAAGGCCGCCGCTCGGCTGCAACAGCGACAGGCGGCGACGCCGCCCCTTTTCGTGAAGCGACAGGGCCAGCGCCAGCGCGCCGGAACCGCACGCGCCTTCGAGAAAATCCGTTCCGGCGTCGCGCACATGCACCACGGGCAGCATCTCCAGCTGCTGCTGGCGGCGACGCCACCAGATGACGCCGCAGGCGGCTTCCTTGTCCAGTTCATAATCGCGCCGCAGCATGGCCGCGGCCGCAAGACAGTTCTCCGGCAGGAGATGCGTCGCGCCGTCCATGAGCAGATGAACGATGCCGGGCAGACGCACCAGCGTCACGCCCGGAGCGGGACGGACGACCGGACAGGGAGGCAGCGCCAGACGGGCGGCCACCTGCCACTGCGGCCCGAAACCGCGGGCATGCACGCCCACCGGCGACGGCCAGCCCGACACCCGGACGTCGCAGCTGAAATCCTGCGCGTCGCCCGCGCCGTCCACAAGGCTCTGACGCGCGCCGCCCGCCTCGAGGGCCAGCTGCGCGCCGAAGGCCCGCGCGGCGTTGACGCAGAATTCCCCCCCGGCCATGCGCAGCGAACGGGCGCGCATGTCCACAAAGCCCGCCTGCTCGCCGCCGAGACAGGAGGCGTCCAGCGCCGCGGCCGCCAGCCGGGCCTGCCGGGCCGCATCCAGACCGTGGGCGGGAAAGAGCAACGTCGTATTGCCGCAGGGACTCCATTTGCAAAATGTCAGCGCCGCCATGATGTTCTCCTTGCAAGAGGCTCCGCTCCCAGTATGCCCAAGGGAAAAAGAAGTGTCCAGAAGGACGGGGACGGGGCATTCCCGCTTGCGCTCAGGCTTGAAAAAGGCTAGAAAAAGATTATAGCGTACGTCATATTCATCCACAGCGGATGAAGCGTACATTCAACTGCCGCGCAGAGCGGCGCATTTTCCCGGGAGGAAATATGAAGTCTCTTCGTCTGTTGGCGCTCGCCGCCGCGCTGGTGCTGAGCTATGCGGTCGCTGCTGCGGCGGCTCCTGTCAACTGCCCCAAGAAGGTGGAAAGCTTCGATTTCGTCGTGGACTACTCCGGCTCCATGATGATGCAGAACAGCAAGCTGAAGCTTGACAAAATCAATATTGCCAAGACCGCGCTGACCCGCGTGAACGCGTCCATCCCGGCCCAGAGCATGAACGCCGGCCTGCACACCATTTCGCCCAACGGCGCGCTGGTGGAACAGGGTCCCTGGAACCGCGAAGCCATGGCCGCCGCCATCAAGAACCTGCGCTCCGACTTCCAGATTTTCGGCCGCATGACCACCATGGGCGACGGTCTCCACACCTATGAGCCCTTCCTCTCCAGCATGAAGCGCGACGCCGCCATCATTCTGGTCACCGACGGCGACAACAACCGCGGTACCGATATCGTGGAAGTGGCCCGCCAGGTGTACGCCAGCCAGCGCAATCTTGTGATCCATATCATTTCCCTGGCCGACACCCCCAACGGTGAAAACACCATCAAGCAGCTGGCCGCCCTGAATCCCGCCACCGTGGTTGTGCGCGGCGAAGACCTCGCCACCAGCGACGCCGCCGTGGAACGCTTCGTGCTCGCCGTCTTCTGCGGTCAGGAAGAAGTCATCGTCCTGCGCGGCGTGAACTTCGCCTTTGACTCCTACGCCCTTGACAGCAAGGCCATGGGCATCCTCAACGAAGCCGCCGCCATCATCAAGGCCCAGACCAACAAGCGCGTCATCCTGACCGGCTGGACCGACTCCAAGGGTACCGACGCGTACAACCAGAAGCTGTCCCAGAACCGCGCCAACGCCGTGAAGGATTACCTCGGTCAGCAGGGCATCCCCGCCAGCCGCGTGACCGCCATCGGCAAGGGCAAGTCCTTCAAGTATGACAACAACACCGACGACGGCCGCTACCTGAACCGCCGTACGGAAATCTCCTTCGACTAACGGTCGGCCACCTGAATGAGCGGGGCCCGGCGCGCAAGCGCCGGGCCCTTTTTTTGTCGCCCCCTTCCGGCAGGCGGCGCGGAGCGCTGTGCCGCCGCCTCTCCATGAGCAATGTCGGTTTGAAACGCGCTGTGCTGCAAACCATACGGGCTGTCGTTTCACGGAAAAAGCGCGTTTTTTCCGCGCACTTCGGGCGGAGCGGCTTCGTACCGCCGTCCCGCGTTTCATCTTTTTCAACGATACCACGCTCGCGACGCCGCCGACGACCGGATGCCGGACTGCATCATTTTGAAAAAATATCAATAAAATCTAGAAGATAAAAATCGCAAAAACGCATTGCGGAATGCTTGACATCCCCGCGCCGGAAGGCTAGGCAATGGCAAATGCCTGCCTGACACAGGCGCTACAACGTCAGTCGTCGCGTCTCGACGCGATTACAGGTTTCGGAGTGACGCGGCATCGCCGCCCGTTTACATTTTCTTTCCCTCCCCGGGGGGATTGCAAACCACAAAGGACATGGTTTTCATATGAAAAAGACACTGGCTTGCGTCATGGTTCTCGGTCTCGGCCTGAGCGGCTGCTCCCTCTTCGGTTCCGATGAAAGCAACGACAAGATGGAAGCGGCCCAGACGCCCGCCGCCCAGACGGCCACGCAGGAAGCCGCCGCCCCCGCGCAGCCCGGCGACAAGATTCAGGCCGATCTCGACGCCACCGGCCGCCAGCTCGTGGCGCAGGCCGCCCGCAACGTGCAGCCCTCCAAGAGCGCCAAGCAGGTGCGCAAGGTCGGCAATACCTACGTGGCCACGTATACCGAAGTGGACGCCTCCAGCATGACCACCAGCGTCAACGTCAGCCCCACCGGCAATTACGTGGGCTTTGTGCGCTATCAGGAAGTCGTCTATGAATGCCGCGGCAAGAGCAAATCCGCCGCCCTGTCCGCGCCCTGCGAAGCCATCAAGACCCGCCGCGTCAACGAAATGCTCAGCCACAACGGCAAGAAGTGGATGTACTAACGCTCAGGACTCATTACGCTTTATCTTGAGGGGGAAGGAACCCCTTTTGCTTGCGGCAAAAAGGGGTTCCTTC
>CAJMRA010000021.1 GCA_905215675.1 uncultured bacterium
AACAGGAAAGCAGGAGTCATTCAAGATGTCCAGCTTTTTTTAGAAACAGCCCCTAACACGCCTAGTGCAGACATGTCGTGAACGCGGTCTGTTTGTTGCGAGAACGGGCGCGGAGAAGCTCTGCCCGGGGATGTATTTCTGAGGCGGTGCGGCAGGGCGTCGGTGTCCTGTCGCACCGCAGGCGTGCGCGAAGCAAGGGGACACGAATCGCACGGCCTCTTTTACTGTCCGTTCACTCGCTCCAGAGCCGTGCAGGCATCCTTGAGACCGCGTTTGCACGCCTTGTCGTACCATTCTCTGGCGGTGGCAAGGTCCTTTTTCACGCCCTCGCCGCCTTCATACATAAGGCCGAGGACCATTTGCGCATGGGTATCGTTTTGTGCCGCGGCCATCTCAAACCACTTGCGGGCTTTGGCATAGTCCTGTTTGACGTCCTTGCCGTTGTAGTACAGTAAACCAAGATTGAACTGAGCGTTTTTGATACCCTTGTTTGCCGCCTTTTCCCACAGATCGCGGGTCTTATCGACATCCTTCGTTACGCCGCGGCCGTGGAAGTACAGCAGGCCGAGGCTGTAGCTGGCCTGAGGGTCTCCCTGGGCGGCGGCCTTTTCAAACCATTTGCGGGCCTCGACATAGTCCCGCGGTCCGACTTCGCCGTTGCTGAGCATGATGCCGAGAGTGAACTGCGCCTTTGCATGCCCCTGTTCCGCGGCTTTCCGGAACCATTCAAAGGCTTTGGCCTTGTCCTTCGGCACGTGGAAGCCCTTGCCGTAAATGACGCCGATCCTGTATTGGGCTGTGGCGTCTCCTTCTTCCGCTTTTTTTTCTATAATGCCGATGCCCTTTTGAATCTGGTCTTCGGAGAGATTATCGATGGATGCGCAGAAGGAATCCGTGCCGGAGAGCAGCGGTGTCATGAGGCACAGAAGAATCAGAATAACTTTCATGGTCGTTCCTTTTTGAGGTTTCGAGCATTTTCCATTTGAAACGCGTTGCTCTTCAAAGCATACGGCCTGCCGTTGCGCGGAAAAAGCGTAGTTTTTTCCGCCAGCTTCGGGCCGGGCTGCGCTGTGCTTCCTTTTTCAAAGGCAAAACGCTCTGTGAAGGAAACAGGCGTCCGGGAGCGTCCCCCTTTCTCCCGAAGCGCGGCCGGTCTTCCCCGGCAAGAGGCCTTACGCTCCCGATGTCGCCCGGCGGCGATTCATGTCCCGGAGCGGCGGTTCGCCGAAGATTCTTTTATATTCCCTGTTGAACTGGGTGACGCTCTCATAGCCGACGGTAAAGGCGGCGTCGGAAACCCGCTCATTTTCAAACAGCATGAGACGGCGGGCCTCATGAAGGCGCAGCTGCTTCTGATACTGCAACGGGCTGAGTCCCGTCAGCAGCTTGAAACGGCGGTGCAAATTGGCCGTGGACATATTGACCTGACGCGCCAGAGTCTCAATCCGTAGCGGCATCCTGTAGTTCCGGCGTATCCAGTTGACGGCCTGAACGACCTGATTATTGCGCGTGCCGGGGGTGTTCAGACGGCGCAGGAGGTCGCCGTGCGGACTGACAAGCAGCAGATAATGCAGTTCCCGCAGCATCATGGGGGCCCGAATCCGTATCTGTTCCGGTTTTTCGAGCAGTTCCAGCAGCCGCAGGAACATGGCCAGAATATCGGGATCGGCGTCGGCAACGGAAACCCCGGCGATCTCGTCTTCCGGCGTCGTTTCCGCGGGGGGCGGCATTTCCTCCAGCAGGGCCGCCACAAGCCGCCTGTCCAGATAAAGATACAGGAATAGAAAGGGCTCCTCCCGCGAGGGATTGACCACGTGGGAGGTTATGGGCACATCGAGGCCGGAGACAATGCTCTGATTCGTCGTGTAGACATATTCCCGTCCGCCGATGAGGGAATGCTTCGTTCCCTGCACGACGAGCCCGGCAAGCGGCTTTTCAAAGCAGCTCTCGGGAGCCGAGCTTTCTTCACGGCGGGCAAGATGGAAACCTTCAATGGGCGTTTCCTGAAGACGGGGTTCGGGGAGGAGGCAAAGCAGTTTGCTCCTGATGGCGTCGTGCAGCAGCGTGATTTTCGGGTTGGGCGGCGACATGCCCGATACCTCCGGCTGAGGTGAAACGTCTGCGGCGCGCCCTGTCGTGTCTGTTCCGGGTCGTCGGGGAAAAGCGGGCGGCGCGTGCGTCCGTGGACTGTTTGCGAAAATCCCGCCTGTGTCGGAAGGCCGTCGGAGGCGATGCCGCGACGGGACTCAGGCGCGGTGTCCTTCGCCCTGCGATGCCCGATGGAGATCGGGAAAGCGGCGCAGGGAAACGATATACAGGACAAGGCCGACGCAGGGAGCCAGCGCCAGCGCGAAAAAGGCTGTTTCGTAGCTGAAAAGGTGGGCGATATAGCCGGCATAGGCATGACTCATGGCCGCGCCTATGCCGTGCGCGACCATGACGAAACCCAGACCGAGATTGATATGCCCGGAGCCGCGCAGCAGGCGGGCCACAAGGCCGGGCATGGCCACGCCGAGCGTGCCGTTGCCGACGCCGTCCAGAATCTGCACGGGCAGGAGGACCCATTCGCTGGCATACAGCCCCGCAACCAGCCCGCGCACGGGCAGGACGCAGAGCGCCAGCAGGAAGAGCGCGCCGTAGCCCCTGCGCACGGCCAGACGCGATGCCAGCAGCGCGGCAACGATCATGGTCGCCTGCGCCACAATGACGGTGCCCGCCGTATACAGGGCGGGATTGCTGCCGAAGCGGGTGACGGCGGACTGCCCCAGCAGGGGCAGCATGGCGGCATTGCCGAAGTGGAACAGACCCACGGTCAGGGCCACGGCCCAGAGGGAGCGGGGGGGAAAACCCCTGCGCGGCGCCAGCGGCGGCCGGGAGGCGTCGACATCCAGCCCGCGCGCCACCTGATGATCAATCTGCCTGCCGTTGATGCCGAGAACGGCCGCAAGGCTGAGGGCCGCCATGGCGGCCATGACCCAGAACACGCCCACGATGCCGTAATACCAGCCCACAAGGCCGCTCAGGGCGGCCGAGGCGGCGTTGCCCGCATGGTTCCAGGCTTCGTTGACGCCGAGACGCGAGGGAAGCCCGTCCTGTCCCACAAGCCCCAGGGTCACGCCCGCAATAAGCGGACCGACGGCGGCTCCGGCCACGGCCTGCACGCAACGCGACACGCCCACGGCCAGAGGCGCGGCGGAGAGAAAGAGCGCGCCGCATGCCAGGGTGATGAGGACTGCGGCGGCCGCGAGTATGGCCCGCTTGGCGCGCGTATGGTCCGTCAGCGCGCCCAGGGGCGCGGCGCACAGCAGCGCCATGGCGTCGCCGAGACTCATGATGATGCCGATTTTGTCGGCGGTCCAGCCGTGTCCCTGAAGATAGACGCCCAGAAAGGGGCCGAGGCCGTCGCGGACATCCGCCAGACCGAAGCAGAGCAGGGAAAGAAAGGCAAGAGAACGGGTTTTATCTTCCATGCGAGTTCACACCGGTATGCCGTCGTCGGGAGGTGCGGCGCAACGGGAGCGGCGCGCCGCCCCTCTCCGTAGGAAAACGTCGGGGGAGGGGAAGCCTCCCGCTCATACGGAGGTTCCCCTCCCCCTGAACGGAAAAGGAAGGAACGATCGGATCGTCAGATGCGGATCAGGCATTCTGAAGCGAGGCGTTCCCCTGTTCGAGGCTGGTATCCATATCAAGGAATTCGCCGAAGCTCTTGGCGGCGACGGCGCCGTTGAGCAGGCGCGTGAATTCGCCGTCATAGCGGGGATCGGCGGCCAGTTCCCTGGCGGCGACGTCGGGTTCCTTTCCGGCGGCGTAGGGACGATCGCAGATCATGGCGGAGAAGCTGTCGGCCACGGCGGTGATGCGCGCCACGCGGGAAATGGCCTTGTCCTTGATGTGCTGCGGGTAGCCGCTGCCGTCCATGCGCTCGTGATGCTCGAAACAGGCGCGGATCATTTCTTCGGTGGCGCCGTCGAGTTTCTGCATCAGTTTTGCGCCCGCCAGCGCGTGCAGTTCCATTTTTTCGCGTTCCTCGTTCTTGAGCGGGCCCTTCTTGTTGAGAATGAAGGGAGGAATCTTGCCCATGCCCACGTCGTGAACGAGCAGGGCCACGGCGATGCTGTCAAAGTCCTTGCGGCGGATTTCCTGCGTGCTTTGCAGCCAGAGCCAGAGGCCGATGCAGAAGGTGTTGAGGGCGTGCCTCGCCGGTTCGTTCTTGCGGAAAAGACGGCGGCAGAAGCTGTTGATGCGGTGCTTGTCCTCGGTGATGTACTGGGTGACCACGAGGGTGTCGTTATACAGCGGTTCAAAGAAGGGGCGAACCGGCTGATCGTAGAAGTTGCCATATCGCATGGCCAGCGCGCGGATGCAGATGTCCGCAATTTCGGCTTCCTTGAGGTTCTGATCCTGCAGGACGAGGTCCAGCTGCTTGACGATATGGCGCGAATAGATGGGGTGATCCGATCGCGAGACGAACAGGCAGCCTTCGTCACAGAGTTTGAAGATTTCCTCGATCTTTTCGTTGGTCAGGCGTTCGCCCTTGCGGCTTACGGGCGCAAGGACGGCGATATCTTCGCGAAAGGCGAAGAGATCCACGGGATGCCTGTACTTCGGGAAGCTTTCGAGAATTTCGCGGCTGATCTGATAATACTCTTCATTAATATTCTGAGGAACTGCGCGGCTCATGGATATGTCCAGGGTTATTTCCAGTAGATTTTAACGAGGTTTGTGCCTCTGGGCGTTGCCTTGGAGGAGCCGGTCTGCTGACCGGCCGTAATGACGGCGCTTTCGCCGGGGGCGATGGCGTCGCAGTGCGCGATGAAGTGTTCCGCGCGTTCAAGATGGCTGGCGATTATCTGCGGCTTTTCCACGGCAACGGGCACGACGCCCCAGGAAAAGTTCATGCGCTTGATGGTGCCGGGGTCGGGAGTCAGGGCGTAAATATCCTGCGAGGGCCGGCAGCTGGAAAGCAGCCGGGCCGACGCGCCGCTGACGCTGTGGGCAACAATGGCGGTGGCGTGCGCCTTGTCGGCCAGCAGGCAGGCGGAATAGGCCAGATATTCGGGGATGCCCTTTTCCGCGTCCGGCTCTTCCGCCTTGCGGCGTTCCAGCAGCAGCTTTTCGGCTTCGCCGGTGATGCGGCGCATGTAGCGCACGGTCTCCACCGGGAAATTGCCCATGGCGGTTTCTTCCGACATCATGACGCAGTCGGCGCCGTCCAGCACGGCGTTGGCCACGTCGGTGGTTTCGGCGCGCGTGGGGGCCGGGCTGTTGACCATGGAAAGAAGCATCTGCGTGGCCACGATCACCGGCTTGGAGGCGTTGTTGCAGGCGCGGATGATGCGTTTTTGCAGGCCGGGCAGCTTGGGCAGCGGGCATTCCACGCCCAGATCGCCGCGGGCCACCATGATGATATCGGTTTCCGCCAGGATTTCGTCCAGATTGTCCACGGCGCTCTGGCGCTCCAGCTTGACGACGACGGGGACGTCGCGCCCCGCGTCGGCGATGAGCTTCTTGGCCTCGCGCACGTCGTCGGCCGTCTGCACGTAGGAAATGGCCACGGCGTCCACGCCCAGCGCCAGCCCGTCCGCAAGGTCGCGCTTGTCCTTTTCCGTCAGGGCGCGCACCTTGGTGGCCTTGCCGGGCAGGGCGAGGCCCTTGCGCGAGGTGACGATGCCGGAATTGTTGGCTTCCAGCACCACAAGATCGTCGCTGCGGCGTTCCTGCACGGTGAATTGCAGACCGCCGTCGGCCAGCACAAGGCAGTCGCCGCGTTCGAGCGTCTCGAGAATGACGGCGTGATCGAAGGGGAGGAAGGGCAGGTCGCTCTTGTCGGGGCGTTGCGACGTCAGCCCCAGCAGCAGCTTCATGCCCTTGGCGACCTGTATGGCGCCTTCTTCCACAACGCCGAGACGAATCTTCGGGCCGGACAAGTCCTGCATGATGGTGATGGGCTTGTTCAGCTCCTTTTCCACTTCGCGGATATAGCCGATAATCGTAACGAAGTCGGCCGCCGTTCCATGCGAAAAATTGAGGCGGAAGATGCTGACGCCTTCCTCGGCGAGCGCCCTGAGCTTTTCCTTGGTATTGGAAGCGGGACCTATGGTTGCAACAATTTTGGTTTTCATGGGCGATTCCATCAAGAGAGCATTTTCAGCCTGAAACGCATTGCGTTTCAGGCCATACGGCCTGTCGTTTCGCGGGAAAACGCGGTTTTTCCGTTCGCTTCGGGCCGGGCGGCGCGTGCCGCCGCCTCGCGTTTTTCCTTGTTTAAAAGGCAAAACGCTCTAAAAGGAGCAGTCTTTCAGACGATGGAGAGGAGCTTCCGGCTTTTGAAATAATTTGTCAAGCTGAACGGCAGATCGTCCGCTTTCTTTAGGGGCGTCGCCGTTTTTTCAAGAAGATTGCAAGATGATGTATAGAGAATATATAAAGAAAAAATATCCAACAATATTAAAAGGTAATCGCGGCTGAGCCGTCCGGCGCGCCTTGACATGGCGTTTCCCCTTGGGCATAAAAAGGGAGCGAGTGGGAGCTTTTGGGCGCCGACGGCGCACTGCGTGAAGGCCCGCAGGCCGCCTAGGCGGACGCGGCGGCGCGGCGCGGCGTATGCGCCCCTTTTTTGCGCCCTTGTCGCACGAAACAGCGTCGCGCCCCTTTCAGGCCGTCGCGCAAACCCGCTTTGGAACAGGTGCATGGCGCAGCTTCACGCTTCTGAACGCGCCGTCGGTCCGGCGTCGGCGGACGCCCGGCAGGACGGCGCCTCCTTTCGTCCCCGGCATATTCCCGTATTGTTGCAAGAAACGCTCGAGGCTCTTGTGCCCGCGCTGGGCGGGGAGGGCGCGCGCTATCTGGACGGCACGCTGGGGCTCGGCGGCCATGCGGCCGCCGTGCTGACGGCCGCGCCGGAGGCCCGGCTCTGCGGCCTCGATCGTGACGAACAGGCCCTGGAACTGGCGCGGGAGCGCCTGTCGCCGTTCGGCGATCGGATCAGGCTGTTCCATCTCTGCTACAGCCGTTTCGAGGAGGCCCTCGACGAACTGCGCTGGGATCGCATCGACGCGGCGCTGATCGATATCGGCGTTTCCTCCCTGCAACTGGACGAGGCGGATCGCGGTTTCAGCTTCAACAGCGACGGTCCGCTGGACATGCGCATGGATCAGAACTCCGGGCGGCCTTCCGCCCGGCACTGGGTCAACAGGGAAAGCTTCGCGGCCCTGAAGGAATGTATCGCCACCCTCGGCGAGGAGCCGCAGGCGGGCCGCATTGCCCGCGCCATCGTGGACGCGCGCGAACGGGGGCCCATTGAAACCACGCTGCAACTGGCCCGCATCGTGGAAATGGCCTATCCGCCCGCATGGCGGGCAAAGGCCCGGAGGCATCCGGCGACCCGGACGTTTCAGGCGTTGCGCATGGCCGTCAACGACGAGCTGGGCGAGCTTCGCCGTTTTCTGGACGCCGTGCTGGGCCGCCTGCGCATCGGCGGACGTCTGGCCGTGATCAGCTTCCATTCCCTGGAAGATCGCATGGTCAAGCAGACCATGCGGCATTGGGCCGAGGGCTGCCGCTGTCCCCGGCATGTGCCGCGCTGCGTTTGCGGGCATGTGCCGGAAGTGCGCCTGCTGCACAAGAAGCCGGTCACGGCCTGCGAAAGCGAGGTGGCCGCCAATCCTCGTTCCAGCTGCGCCAAGCTGCGCGCCGTGGAAAAGATCGCGGAGGCCGTCTGATGGCCGCCAGGGGAGGACACGGCGGCAAGGGCTGGCTGCTGCTTCTGGCGGGGGGGCTCCTGAGCTGCATGACCATGAGTCTGGTGCTTGTGTGGTGCAATATCGAGCGGACGGATACGACCTATTTCATCAATGCCGAACTGAACACGCTTCGGGAGCGGCGCGCCCTGCGGGCCAAGCTGGAGGTGGAGCGGGAGCGTCTGCTTTCGCCCTATGAGCTGCGTCTCAAGGCGGAGAAGCTGGGCCTCGGCGAACCCAAGCCGGGGCAGGTGCGCCGCATGGGCGACAGGTAGCCGCATGGCCGATCCGCCCCCGGGCGCGCCGCAAGGGCGGCCTCCGGGATGCGGAGGGGCCCGCGCACGGGGCGGGCGTCGCGGAAAGGGCGGCGCTCCTGTCGGGCATTTTCGTGGATGAGCCGGGAGATTCTATGTTCAAGTTCCCCGCGTGGCGCGGATCGCGCAATCGCAATCGCAACAGGGCCGTTTCCGCGCCTGCCGCCAAACCCGCGCCCAACAGGCTGCTGGACGGGCAGGGCGGCGCGGAAAAGCCCGGTATCCGCAAACGGCTGTTCGGCAGCCTGTTTGACGGCGTGGACTGGGGACGTACCCGCATCAATATCGTCGTGGCGCTGTTCTGCGTGCTCTGGTTCGGGCTGTGGGGCCGCGCCTGGTACCTCCAGATGATTGCCGGGCCGCGGCTGGCCAACAAGGCCGAGCGCCAGCATACGGCGACGGAACTGGTGGCGGGCCGTCGCGGCATGATTCTGGATCGGAACGGCAAGGTGCTTGCGCGCAGCGTCGAGGCCCTGTCCGTCTATGCCAATCCGCAGGAAATCAAGGATTTTCTGAAGATGGCCAATACGCTGGGGCCCATTCTCGGCCAGGAGCCGCAGAAGCTTTACGACGAACTTTCGCGCACCAAGCGCCGTTTTGTCTGGCTCAAGCGCAAGGTGGACGACAAGACCGCCGAGGCCGTGCGCAAGGCGGGCATCGAGGGGATCGGCCTGTCCAAGGAATTTGACCGCGTGTATCCCTTCACGCACATGGCGGGGCAGCTGCTGGGCTTCGTGGGGCTGGACGACAAGGGGCTTGAAGGGCTGGAGCGCTCCCTGGAGGCCCGGCTCGGCAGCATACCCACCCGGCGGGTGGTGCAGCGCGACGCCATGGGACGCCGTTTCTATCTGGATGAGGACGGCAACGCCGCGCCGCGCGGCGAGGACGTGACCCTGACGCTGGACGCCCAGATTCAGTTCATTGCCGAAGACGCCGTGGCCTCCGTCGCCAAGGAGTACGACGCCCGCTGGGCCGGGGCGCTGGTGGTGGACGTGCCGACGGGCGATATTCTGGCCTGGGCCCAGTATCCCTTTTTCAATCCGAACAATTATCGGGAAACCAGTCCGGCCATCTACCGCAACCGCCTTGCCGCCGACGCGCTGGAACCGGGCTCCACCTTCAAGCCCTTCGTCATTGCGGCGGCCCTTCAGGAGGGCAAGATCACGCCCACGACGCCCATCGACTGCGAAAACGGCCGCTGGGAAACCAAGCGCTTTTCCATTCGCGACACGTCCGTTCAGGGCGTCATCACGGCAAGCAAGGTGCTGCGCTACTCCTCCAACATCGGCATGGCGAAAATCGGTCTGGAGCTGGGCGCGCGCGTGTTCCACGACTATCTGCGCAAGCTGGGATTCGGCGAGCGCACGTCCGTGCCCGTGTCGGAAAGTCGCGGTATTCTGCGTCCGGCCCGCGACTGGAGCGAGGTGGACATCATGTCCACGGCCTTCGGGCAGAGTATTTCCGTCACCTGCCTGCAAATGGCGCAGGCCTATTTGACCCTGCTCAACAACGGCGTGTATAAACCGCTGCGCCTGCTGCGCGACAACGGCGCCGTGCAGGAAACCTATCAGCGCGTTTTCAACGAGCGCGTCTGCAAGCAGGTCATGGAGATGATGCGCGACGTGGTCGAGGCCAAGGACGGCACCGGACGGCGCGCGCGCATCGAGGGCGTGGAAGTGGGCGGCAAGACGGGGACGGCCCAGAAGGCCGATCACCGTACCGGCGAATACGGCGCCAAGCGCACGGCCTCCTTTGCGGGGTTCGTGCCGGCCGGTCAGCCGCGGTACCTGATCTTCGTCATGGTGGACGAACCGACGCGCAACCAGTACGGCGGGGTTGTGGCGGCCGCGGCATTCCGGGACATCGCCGCGCGCGCGCTGACCTGGAACGGCACCCTCGGCGCCGTGGAAACGGCGGAGAAAAAGGAAGAGGCGCGACCCGCGGCCCGCGGGCGGCAGCGCGGCCTGAAAATATCGCGGGAAGACATTCCCTATATGGCGGAAAACAGCGACGTGCCCGCGTCCTCCGGCATGCGTCTGCCCGGTCATTTGAGCCGGGCTTCCAGCAAGGTGCCCGACGTCAAGGGCAAGTCCGTGCGCTATGCGGTGGAGCTGTTCGCGCGGGCCGGCATCGTGCCGGAAATCAAGGGAAGCGGAACGCGCGTGGTGAAGCAGAGCCCGCAGCCGGGCACGCCCTGGCCTGAGGAAGGCAAGGCGGCATCCTATATCCTGTGGCTTTCGGAGAAATAGCATGGAACAGGCATTGGCAGCTCTCTTGGAAGATGTGCGCGCCGGACGCGCCGAAGTTCGGGCCGATTCGCGGGAAGTGGGTAGGGGCGACATCTTTGTCGCCGTGCCCGGCGCCAGCGAGGACGGCGCCCGTTTTGTGCCCGCCGCCGTGGAGGCGGGAGCGGCCGCCGTGGTCTGCCGTCCCGAAGTCGCGGCGATGGTCGGGGAAGCCGCGGCTGCGGCCGGGCATGCCTGCGCGGCCGTCCCCTGCGAGGACCCGCGGGATGCCCTGTGGCGTCTGGCGCAGGCCCGCTACCATACGGATGCGCTGCCCCTGACCATCCTGGGCGTGACGGGAACCAACGGCAAGACGACCTGCGCCTATCTGCTGGAGCATCTTTTCACGTCGCTGCATCACAAGGTGGGCGTGCTGGGAACGGTCAATTACCGCTGGCCCGGCCACAGGGAAAGCGCGCCCCTGACGACGCCCGGCCCGCTGGCCGTGCATTCCATGCTGGCCGCCATGGCCGCCGCCGGAGCCGACACGGCCGTCATGGAGGTCTCGTCGCATGCGCTGGAGCAGCGGCGTGTGGGCGGCGTGCCCTTTGCCGGAGCGCTGTTCACCAATCTGACGCAGGATCATCTGGATTTTCATCCCGACATGCTTTCCTATTTCAAGGCCAAGGCCCGCCTTTTTCTGGAAGTCCCGCGCGACGACAAGGCCATGGCCGTCAATGCCGACGACGAATGGGGGCGGCGTCTGCTGGAGCTGTGCCCTTCGGCGCTTTCCTACGGGCTGCAAAACGGTCTGCCCGGGCGACGTCATCTGCGCGGCGAGCTGCTGTCCGCCGGAACGGACGGCTGCCGTCTGCGCATGACCCTCGACAGGGAATCATGGGAATTGCACAGCCCGCTGGTGGGGGCGTTCAACGCTTCCAATCTGCTGGCCGTGCAGGCGCTGGCGCTGGAACTGGGGCTGAAGCCGGAGCAGCTGGCGGCGCTGTCGGGATTCGCGGGCGTGTGCGGACGGCTTGAGCGCGTGCCCAATCCGCAGGGACTGCACGTCTTTGTGGACTACGCCCATACGCCGGATGCGCTGATCAATGTTCTCAAGGCGCTGCGGGGCGCGGGTTTCCGCCGCATCGTGGCCGTGTTCGGCTGCGGCGGCAATCGCGACCGCACCAAGCGGCCGCTCATGGGGCAGGCCGTGGCCCGGTACGCCGACGTGGCCGTGCTTACCTCGGACAATCCCCGGTTTGAAGACCCCGAAGCCATCTTGCGCGACGTGCTGCCCGGTCTGGCGGAGGCGCGCGAAACCGTGGTGGAAGTCGATCGCCGCGCGGCGACGGCCCGCGGGCTCGAACTGCTCGGGCCCGACGACGCGCTGCTCATTGCGGGCAAGGGTCACGAGGACTATCAGATCATTCAGGGCGTCAAGCATCACTACAGCGATCAGGAAGTGGTAAGGGAGCTTTTGGGGTGCGCGTAAGCATTGCGGATATCGGGGAGGCCCTGCATATCGCCGCCTATGCGGATATGACGGGGGAAGTGTGCGGCGTCGTGACGGACAGCCGCAAGGCCGGGCCGGGCTCGCTCTTTGTCTGTGTGCCCGGCGAGCGTGTGGACGGGCATGATTTCGCCGCGGCCGCCGTGGAGCGGGGCGCGACGGCCCTGCTGGCGCAGCGGCCCCTGTCCGTCATGGACGGCAACGGCCGGGAAGTGCCGGTTTTTGTGGTTCCCGACAGCGTGGAGGCCCTGGGACGGCTCGCCCGCTGGTGGCGGGACAGGACCTCCGCCGCCGTGGTCGGCGTCACGGGAACGGCCGGAAAGACGACAGTCAAGGAAGTGCTGGCGCAGGTGCTTTCCGTGCGCGGCAAGACAGCCCGTAACGAGCTCAATCTCAACAATCAGATCGGCATGCCCCTGTCCATGCTGGCCGCGGACGGCGACGAAGCGTTCTGGGTCATGGAGGCGGGCATCAGTCACGAAGGCGATATGGAAGCCCTCGGCGCGGTGCTCCATCCCGATCTGGCCCTGATTCTCAACGTGGGCGCGGGACATACGGCGGGCCTCGGCAAAAAGGGCGTGGCCTGGCACAAGACGCGGCTGCTGGCCGCGCTGGCAGAAGGCGGTCGCGCGCTGGTGAGCGCGGATTATCCCGATCTGGCCCGGGAGGCGCGCGCCGTGGTGGGAGAAACGCAGTTCTTCACGGCCGAAGGACGCCCCCTGCGCTACAGCGGCGCTTATACCGGGCATCAGGAGAGCGGGCGCGGCGTCTACCGGCTCCGGCTGGATGGCGACGCCTGCGACGTGCATGCGCCCTTTGCGGGCGGTTACGGCGCGGAAAACGCCATTGCCGTTGCGGCGGCGGCGCATATGCTCGGCCTGACCGCCGCGGAAATCGTCCGGGGCTTTGCGGCCGCGACCCTGCCGCCCCAGCGTTTCACGCGGCGGCAATGCGGCGCATGGACCCTGATCGACGACAGCTACAACGCCAATCCCCTTTCCATGCGGCGCATGCTGGAGGCGGCTTCGGAGGCGGCGGGAGGAAGAAATTTTGTGGCCGTTCTGGGCGAAATGCTGGAGCTGGGCGACCTGGCCGAAAAGGAACATGAGACGCTGGGGCGGGAACTGGCCGAACTGCGCCCCGCCGCCGTTTTCTGGAAGGGGGGGCAATTCGAGGCCGTGCGCAACGGGCTTGAGCGCGGCAAGTATACGGGCTGCACCGCGCAGGTGAGCGACGAGGCGTCGTTGCGGGCGGCGCTGGAGCAGTGCGGCTGCTCGCCCGCGCAGGGCGGCCTTGTTCTGTTCAAGGGTTCGCGGGGCAACCATCTGGAAACGCTGGCGGCGGACTTTGCCGTCTGGGCGCAGAACGGGGAGTAGGCATGTTTTACAATTTGCTGTCGCCGCTGGCGACGGATATTTCCCTGTTCAACGTCTTCCGCTACATCACTTTCCGCTCCATGGCGGCGCTGGTGACGGCGCTGGTGCTGTCCATCGTGTGCGGGCCGCATTTCATCGCCTGGCTGCGCCGTCTCAAATGCGGCCAGTACATTCTGGAAGATGTGCCCGCCCATGCCGCCAAGGCCGGGACGCCCACCATGGGCGGCCTGCTGATCATGTTCACGCTGTGCGTCAGCGTGCTTTTGTGGGCGGATTTGACCAATCCCTACATCTGGCAGACGATGCTCGTCTTTGTGGGCTTCGGCGCCGTGGGCTTCTGGGACGACATGACCAAGCTGCGGCACCATCAGAACAAGGGCATCTCGGCCCGGGCCAAGCTGGCCGGACAGCTGGTCGTGGCCTGCGCGGCCATGCTGTGCCTCGTGTTCAACGATCACTATACCAGCACGCTGGCCATTCCCTTTCTCAAGGATGTGTCCCTCAACCTCGGGCACCTGTATCTGCCTTTCGGGGTCTTCCTCATGGTGGCCGCGTCCAATGCCGTCAACCTGACCGACGGACTGGACGGGCTGGCCATCGGTCCCACCATCGTGGCGGGCATTGTTTTTGCCATTTTCATTTACATTACCGGCCATGCCGTCTTTGCCCGGTACCTGCTGGTGGACTATGTGCCCGGCGTGGGGGAGGTGGCCGTTTTCTGCGCGGCGCTGGTGGGGGCCGGTCTGGGCTTTCTCTGGTTCAACGCCTATCCGGCGCAGGTCTTCATGGGCGATGTGGGCTCGCTCAGTCTGGGCGGCGTTCTGGGATATCTGGCGCTGCTGTCCAAGCAGGAACTGGTGCTGGCCGTGGTCGGGGGGCTCTTTGTGGCGGAAACCCTGTCCGTCATCATGCAGGTGAGCTATTTCCGCTGGACCGGCGGCAAACGCCTGTTCCGCATGGCCCCGCTGCACCACCACTTTGAACTCAAGGGCGTGCCGGAGTCCAAGATCATCATCCGTTTCTGGATTACGTCCATCATGCTGGGGCTGGTGGCACTTTCGGTCCTGAAGTTGCGCTAGGGTGTGTTAACACTATTCGCAGTTTGTTGGGGGGAAGGGAAACCCCTCTGCTAGCGCGAGAGGGGTTTCCCTTCCCCC
>CAJMRA010000022.1 GCA_905215675.1 uncultured bacterium
TCCGCTCACTTCGGGCCGGGCGGCGCTGTGCTGCCGCCTCGCGTTCTCACCTTTTCAAAGGTGAAACGCTCTATACAAAAAAGGGCACGGAGCGCGCGAAGCGCTCCGTGCCCTTGTGCCGGACGCCGTCCGGGACGGCGTCCGGGCGGGCATGGCGGAAGCGTTACTTGCCCAGAACTTCCAGCGTCGCCTGGGCGATTTGCAGTTCTTCGTTGGTGGGGATGACGAGCACCTTCACCTTGCTGTCGGGCGTGGAGATGGTGCGGGCGCCGGGCTTGCGCGTGCTGTTTTCTTCCTTGTCGAGGAAGATGCCCATATGTTCGAGACCGGCGCAGACCTGTTCGCGCACGATATCGTCGTTTTCACCGATACCGGCGGTGAAGACCATGGCGTCCACGCGGCCGTCGAGCAGGAAGTAATAGGCGCCGAGGGTCTTCTTGATGGAGCGGACCAGCATTTTCAGGGCCAGGGCGGCGCGGTCGTTGCCCTTTTCCACCTGGGCGTGCACGTCGCGCATGTCGGTGTAGCCGCACAGGCCCAGCAGGCCGGACTTCTTGTTCATGAGCGTGTCGGCCTCGGCGGGGGTGAGGCCCTTCTTTTCCATGACAAAGGGCACGATGGCCGGGTCGATGGAACCGCAGCGGGTACCCATGATCAGGCCTTCCAGAGGCGTAAGGCCCATGCTGGTATCGAAGCACACGCCGTTTTTCACACAGCTCATGGAGGAGCCGTTGCCGAGATGCATGGTGATGGAGCGCAGCTCGGACTGGGGCTTGCCCAGATATTCGGCGGTCTTCTTGGCAATGTACTTGTGCGACGTGCCGTGGAAGCCGTAGCGGCGGATCTTCAGCTCTTCGTACAGTTCATAGGGAAGGCCGTACATGTAGGCTTCCTGAGGCATGCCCATGCCGAATTCCGTATCGAACACGGCCACGTTGGGCACGCCGGGGAACAGCTTTTCCGCCACTTCGATGCCCATCAGGTTGGCGGGATTGTGCAGGGGGCCGAGCAGGAAGTTGTCGCGGATGATCTTCTTGACGTTCTCGTCCACCTTCACGGTGCGGGTGATGTCCTCGCCGCCGTGGAGCACGCGATGGCCGATGGCAAAAATTTCGCTCTTATCCTTGATGACGCCCTTTTCGGGGTCGGTCAGCAGGGAGATGACCAGTTCCATGGCCTCCACGTGGGAGGGGAAGGCCGCTTCCTTGACAATCTTTTCGGCCTTGGGGCCGTCGGGATCAATCTTGTGGGTCAGGCTGCCCATACCGCCCTGACCGATGCGCTCGGCAACGCCGGAAGCCAGCACGCTTTCATTGTCCATTTCCAGCAGCTGGTATTTGCAGGAGGAAGAACCGGCATTGATGACCAAAACTTTCATGCGAAAACCTCGTAGCAGTGATTTGCCTGCGCCCGCGCATTCCGCGTCCCGGAAGGCCGCCCGGCGGCTCGGCTGAATAATAAGGAAAAATCTGGAGCGCGCGCCTTGCGCGGCGCGCGACGCCGCATCATGCACCGAATTTGCCCGCAAGGCAAACGGCGTCGGCGGAGTGCCGTTCATGCGGAACGCGCCCTTCCCGCAAGCGCATTTTCAGTTTGAAACGCGTTGCGTTGCAAACCATCAAGGGCCCCGCGCACGATGCGCGGGAAAGAAAAGCGGGGAGCTGCCGCCGGAAGGAACGCGGCGTCATCCCGGCCGCCTCGCATTCCCGGCATGGCGCGCCGGGAACGGGACGCGGCCCGGAGAAGGGAAGAACCTCCTCTCGCACGAGCGGAGGTTTCCCCTTCCCCGGGGATATATGTCCCGCCGGGAAACTACTTCTTTTCGGCGGCGGCCTGGATGGCCGTAATGGCGACGGTGTTCACGATGTCGGGCACGGTGCAGCCGCGCGACAGGTCGTTCACCGGCTTGTTGAGGCCCTGAAGCACGGGGCCGATGGCCACGGCGTTGGCGGCGCGCTGCACGGCCTTGTAGGTGTTGTTGCCGGTATTGAGGTCCGGGAAGATGAAGACGGTCGCCTGACCGGCCACCTTGCTGTTGGGCAGCTTGGTCTTGGCCACGGTGGGATCGATGGCGGCGTCATACTGCAAGGGGCCTTCCAGGGCCAGATCGGGGGCCTTTTCCTGCGCGAGCTTGGTGGCTTCCACCACGATATCCACGTCGGCGCCCTTGCCGGAAGTACCGGTGGAGTAGGACAGCATGGCCACGCGGGGTTCGATGCCGAAGACCTTGGCGGTATGAGCCGAGGCAAGGGCGATTTCCGCCAGCTGCTGGGAGGTGGGGTTGGGGTTCACGGCGCAGTCGCCGAAGGCCAGCACGCGATCCTTGAGGCACATCAGGAAGACGGAGGACACAACGGAGAAGCCGGGCTTGGTCTTGATGAATTCAAAGGCCGGGCGGATGGTGTGGGCCGTGGTGTTGATCGCGCCGGACACCATGCCGTCGGCGTCGTCCTTCTTGACCATCATGGTGGCGAAATAGGTCGCGTCGCTCATGACGTCGCGGGCGCGTTCGATGGTCACGCCCTTGGCCTTGCGCAGTTCGGCGTAGGTTTCGGCGTATTCCTCGAACTTGGGCGAGGTGGCGGGATCGATAATCGTCGCCTTGCTCACGTCAAGATGCAGATCGGACGCGGTCTTGCGGATCTTGTCCTCGTTGCCGAGGAGAATGAGGCGGGCCACTTCGCGGCGCAGCAGGATGTCGGCGGCCTGAAGGATGCGGGGTTCCTCGCCTTCGGCCAGCACGATACGCATATTGGCGCGCTTGGCGCGTTCGATGAGGTTCAGTTCGAACATCATGGGCGTCATGCGGTCGGCGCGGGAAACGTCGAGACGCTTGGTGACTTCCTTGCCGTTGACGTAGTGTTCGAACAGGCCCAGGGCGGTATTGATCTTGCGGGTGTCCGAAGGCTCGATGAGGCCGTAGACTTCCTGCAGGGCCTTGATGGTCTTGTAGGTGTGTTCCTTGGTGAGCAGCACGGGCAGGGCGGCGCCGGCCACGCCTTCGATCATGTGGCAGACTTCCTTGGGCGGACGCAGGCCGCCGGTCAGCAGCACGCCGGCGATATCCGGTTCGCTGCTGGAAAGGCGGGCCGTCATGGAGGCCAGCAGGATGTCCGTACGGTCGCCGGGCGACACGATGAGCTGATCCTTGGCAAGGTAGGGCAGGAAGTTGTCCACGTGCATGGCGGCGATCAGGTATTCGCCCACCAGCGCGTCGAGGTTGCGCTCGCCGAACAGCACTTCGGCGTCGAGGCCCTTCAGCACGTCGCGCATGGTGGCGCGGCCCAGCAGGGGCTCTTCGGGGATGGCATAGATCAGCGCGGGCTGGCCTTCCTTGGAGAAGCGCTGACGCAGATCGTCCAGATCGGTCTGGGAAAGACCGGCGCGGTTGATGATGGTGGCCACCACTTCCAGCTTGTGGGGTTCAAGGGCGTCCATGGTCAGCTGGAGGGAATCGCGGATTTCCTCGGTGCTTTTTTCCACGCCGCTCTGAATCAGCATGACGGGGCAGCCGAGGTTGGAGGCGATTTCGGCGTTCAGTTCAAATTCAAAGACCGGGTCCTTGCCCAGGAAGTCGGTACCCACGCACAGCACGAAGTCGTAGCGGGCTTCCAGCTCCTTGAATTTGCGGATGATGTTTTCAATGACGAGATTGCGGTCGCCTTCGTTGATGGTGGTGCGCACTTCATCGTAGGTATAGGCGAAGGTGTCGCGGTAGTCCTGCTTGAGCTGGAAATGCTGCAGAAGGAGATCGATATCCGGGGCGCGGTCGTCCAGCAGCGGCTGGTTGATGATGGGGCGGAAAATGGCAATGTTCTGCATTCTGCTGGACAGCAGCTGCATGGCCCCCAGGGCCACGGCGCGTTTGCCGGTGCGCGGGCCCGTGGCGGTGATGTAGAGGGATCTCGTCATGACAACCTCCTGAACTTGCCTGCGTCGGCAAGCGGTTTCGTTCAGCCGCGTCGAAAGGACGGGCTCTGGAGCAAAACGGGGCGCGGCGTTGTCGGCCGCGCCCCGCAGGCGTGTCAGCTTACACGCCCCGTCGCGTCAGGCGACGGAACGTTTTTCTAGTTGCTGCCGGGATACGGCAGATCGGCCAGCTGCTTGTACAGCTGGTAACGTTCGCTGTAGGACTTGGCCAGTTCTTCCTTGAGCTGCTTGGACACTTCGGGGGCCTTCTTGTCCAGGGCGGCGAAACGGGTTTCGCCGGCCATGAATTCCTGAATGCCGTCCTTGGGTTCCTTGCTGTCAAGCTGGAAGGGATTCTTGCCTTCCAGGGCAAGATCGGGGTTGAAGCGGTACAGGGGCCAGTAGCCGGTTTCCACGGCCAGCTTGCCTTCTTCCATGCTCTTGCCCATGCCCTTGCGGATGCCCTGGTTGATGCAGGGAGCGTAGGCGATGATCAGCGAGGGACCCTTGTAGGCTTCGGCTTCGCGGAAGGCCTTGAGCACCTGCTGCTTGTCGGCGCCCATGGAGATGGAGGCCACGTACACATAGCCGTAGCTCATGGCCATGCGGCCGAGGTCCTTCTTGCCGATGCGCTTGCCGGCGGCGGCGAACTGGGCGATGGCGCCCAGCGGGGTGGCCTTGGAGGCCTGACCGCCGGTGTTGGAGTACACTTCGGTGTCGAGCACGAGCACGTTGATGTCGTCGCCGGAGGCCAGCACATGGTCCAGGCCGCCGTAACCGATGTCGTAGGCCCAGCCGTCGCCGCCGAAGACCCAGACGCTCTTCTTGGTGAAGAGGTCGGCCATTTCGCCCAGTTCGTGGGCAAGGGCGCAGTCATGGGCGTGCACTTCGTCCAGCTGGGCAAGGATGTCTTCGCCGTACTTGCGGGAGCCTTCGGCGTCTTCCTTGTTGTCCAGCCAGCCCTGCAGGGCGGTCTTCAGTTCCGCGGAGATGCCGTCCAGAGCCAGGGCCTTTTCCACGGCAAGGGCCAGACCGGCGCGGCGCTGCTTGTAGGCAAGGCCGAGACCGCAGCCGTATTCGGCGGCGTCTTCAAACAGGCTGTTGCCCCAGGCCGGACCGAAGCCGTCCTTGTTGGTGGTGTAAGGCGTGGTGGGCGAGGAAGCGCCCCAGATGGAGGAGCAGCCGGTGGCGTTGGCCACGATCATGCGCTCGCCGAAGAGCTGGGTCAGCACCTTCACGTACGGGGTTTCGCCGCAGCCGGCGCAGGCGCCGGAGAACTCGTGCAGGGGCTGCTGCAGCTGCGAACCCTTGAGGGTGTCGCGCGGCAGCAGATCGTCTTTCTGGCTGATGTTGGCTTCGGCAAAGGCCAGGTTGGCCTTCTGGGCGTCGATCTGGGTTTCGAGGGGCTTCATGACCAGAGCGCGCTTTTCGGGCTTGGTGGGGCACACTTCGGCGCAGGAGCCGCAGCCGAGGCAGTCTTCGGCGTAGACCTGCATGCGGAACTTCAGATCCTTGAGTTCCTTGCCCTTGGCGTCGGCGGTCACGAAGCTGGCCGGAGCGCCTTCCAGTTCCTCGGCCGTGGCAACCACGGGACGGATGGTGGCGTGGGGGCACACGAAGGAGCACTGACAGCACTGGATGCAGTTTTCGGCGTTCCATTCGGGCACGTTGATGGCCACGCCGCGCTTTTCGCAGGCGGCCGTGCCGAGAGGCATGAAGCCGGCCGGTTCCATGGCGGACACGGGCAGCTTGTCGCCGCGCTGGGCCAGGATGGGACGCACGTAGTCGGAAATGTAGCTGTCGTCGTCGCAGTGGCAGACGACGGCGCCTTCGGTGGCGTCGGCCCAGGATTCGGGGTACTTGATTTCCGTCAGGGCGTCCATGCCCTTGTCGACCGCGGCGATGTTCATGTTGACGATCTTGTCGCCCTTCATGCCGTAGGTCTTCTTGATGGATTCCTTGAGCAGTTCGACGGCCTTCTGGAAGTCGATGACGTTGGCGAGCTTGAAGAAGGCGGTCTGCATGATCATGTTGATGCGGCCGCCGAGGCCCACTTCCTGCGCCACCTTCACGGCGTCGACATTATAGAATTTGAGGTGCTTGCGGGCGATGATGCGCTTCATGGAGGCAGGCAGGTGCTTTTCCATGTCGGCCAGCGTCCAGTTGGAGTTCAGCACGAAGGTGCCGCCGTCCTTGATGCCGTCCAGCACGTCGTACTGGGTCACATAGGCCGCCTTGTGGCAGGCGATGTAGTCGGCGTGGGAGATCAGGTAGGACGACTTGATGGGCTGCTTGCCGAAGCGCAGGTGGGACACGGTGAAGCCGCCGGACTTCTTGGAGTCGTAGGCGAAGTAGGCCTGGGCATACATGTCGGTGTTGTCGCCGATGATCTTCACGGCCTGCTTGTTGGCGCCCACGGTGCCGTCGGCGCCGAGGCCGAAGAACTTGCACTGCACGGTGCCGGCGGGCACGGTGTCGATTTCCTCTTCCACGTCAAGGGAGAGGTTGGTCACATCGTCGTTGATGCCCACGGTGAAGTGGTTCTTGGGCTGGAGACCCAGCATGTTGTCGAAGATGGCCTTGGCCATGCCGGGCGTGAAGTCCTTGGAACCGAGGCCGTAGCGGCCGCCCACGATGGTCGGGGCTTCGCCCTTTTCCATGAAGGCCGTGCACACGTCCTGATACAGGGGTTCGCCGAGCGAGCCGGCTTCCTTGGTGCGATCCAGCACGGTGATGGTGTTGGCCGTGGCGGGAATGGCCTGCAGCAGGTGTTCGGCCGAGAAGGGACGGAACAGATGCACTTTCACCAGACCGGTGCGCTGGCCCTGCTTGTTCAGGTATTCCACGGTTTCTTCGATGACTTCGCAGGAAGAACCCATGCTCACGATCACGCGGTCGGCTTCGGGATGGCCCACATAGTCGAACAGGCGATGCTTGCGGCCGGTGATGGACGCCACCTTCTTCATGTTTTCCAGCACGATGGCCGGAATGGCGTCATAGTACAGGTTGCTGGCTTCGCGGTTCTGGAAGTAGATGTCGGGGTTCTGGGCGGTGCCGCGGATGTGCGGATGTTCGGGGTTCATGGCCATGGAGCGGAATTCGGCCACCTTGTCCCAGTTCACCAGACCGCGGATGTCTTCGTAGTCGATGACTTCGATCTTCTGCACTTCGTGGGAGGTGCGGAAGCCGTCGAAGAAGTGGCAGAAGGGCACGCTGGAGTCGATGGCGGAGAGGTGCGCCACCAGGGCCATGTCCATGGCTTCCTGCACGGAGCTGGCGCAGAGGAAGGCAAAGCCCGTCTGGCGGCAGGCCATGACGTCCTGATGGTCGCCGAAGATGGACAGGGCATGCGACGCCAGCGCGCGGGCGGACACATGGAACACGCCGGGGAGCAGTTCGCCGGCGATCTTGTACATGTTCGGGATCATCAGCAGCAGGCCCTGGGAGGCCGTGAAGGTGGTGGTCAGGGCACCGCCGGACAGCATGCCGTGCACCGCGCCGGCAGCGCCGGCTTCGGACTGCATTTCACGCACGTTGACCGTCTGGCCCATCAGGTTCTTCACGCCCTTGGCGGCCATTTCGTCCATCACTTCGCCCATGACGGACGAGGGCGTGATGGGGTAGATGGCCGCGGTATCGGACAGGGCATAGGCAATATGCGCGGCGGCGTTATTGCCGTCCATGGTTTTCATTTTCGCCATTGGATCCTCCTTGCGCGTCGAGCGCGCCTGTTTTTCTGCAAAAGTTCATGCCGCGCGGCGGCGAAGACTTCGGCGGACATCCGCTGCGGGCGGCGTGAACGTTGCGGGGAAGGCGAATCCGGCGGCGGAACTCGGCCCGCGCGGCGGCCTGTTGCGCCCTTCCCTGCGGCGATAGGGGGTTCGTAGCATAAAGCTGGTTGTTTGAACAGTCAGAAGAGGGCCGTTCAGCCGAAAAATTTTTCTGTCCGCTGATCGGCCCCTACCAAGAAGCGCCGGAAATGGCAATATGTTTGCGCCCGGGGATAAAGTATTTTTTCACAAAAACGCGCGGCCGGATGTCGGCGCGGCGGCGGGGCCGCGCCCCGGGGGATCGCAAGGCGCCGGGACGTGAAACGCCCCGGCGCCGGAAGTTGAGCAATTTCAGATTGAAACGCTGCGCGTTTCAATCCATACGGCCTGTCGTTACGACTGAAAGAAGACCGTTACGGCTTCATGCCCATCTTGAGCACGGCCTGCATGCCGCCTTCGGAATTGACCACGTTGGTGATGCCGTGGCGGGCGAGGGTCAGCACCACGTCATAGGCGCGCAGACCCGTATTGCAGATGACGGCCACCTTGCGATCGCGCGGGACGTCGCCGATACGGGCTTCCACGTCTTCCAGCGGGATGGAGTGCCATTCGGGATAGGTCGCCTGGACGGCTTCTCCGGCCTTGGCGGGGCGGGCGTCGATGAAGAACACGTGATTGTCGTCGCGGTTGCGCCACATGTCCATGAATTCCTCGGCCGTCACCGGCGAGAAGCGGCCGTCCAGCACGTTTTCGGCCACGTTGCCCACCACGTTGATCACGTCCATGGCGGCGGCGAAGGGCGGCGCATAGGCGGCTTCAAGCGTGCAGATGTCGGCCACGGTGGGCTTGCCGTGCTGCAGCAGGGCCGCCACCATGTCCGTGCGCGCCTTGGCGGAATCGCCGTTTTCGCAGGCGGCCTGAATGCCCAGAACGCGACGGGAAGCCTTTTCCACCACGAGTTCCAGCGACATCATTTTCTTTTCGGGGTAGAAGTGGGCCTTGTCCAGCTGTTCCACGCTGACGGCGATGGCGTCGAAGCCTTCCTTGCGCGCCCGTTCCACGGTCAGACCGGCCCCGCAGAACGACATGTCGAAGAGTTTGACGGCCCAGCTGCCCACAAAGCCGGGGAAGGTGTCGTCGCCGCCCGCCAGATTGGTGCCGATGATGCGGCCCTGACGATTGGCCATGCTGCCCAGGGGCAGATAGCCGGGCTTGCCGGTGACGAGGTTCTTGATGGCCACGCAGTCGCCGCCCGCATAGATGTCGGGATCGGAGGTGCGCATGTGTTCGTCCACCACGACGGCCCCGAAGGGGGCCACGTCCAGCCCGGCGTCCTTGGCCAGCTGGCCGTTGGGGATGAAACCGGCGGCGAAAATGACGAGCTGCGCCGGAAGTTCGCGCTTGTCCGTCACCACCTTGCTCACGGCGCCGTTCTCGCCTTCCAGGCGTTCCACCTTTTCGGAAACGAAGACGTCCACGCCGTGGGCGCGGCAGTCGTGGGCGGCCATCTGCGCCATGCCGTGCGACAGCACGCCGGGCAGAATCTGATTCATCATTTCGACCACGCTCACCTTGACGCCCCACATGTCGGCCAGAGCCACGGCGGCTTCGAGGCCGATGAAGCCGCCGCCCACGATGACGGCTTCCTTCACCTTGCCGGCCTGGCAGGCGGAGCGGATGGCGTCGGCGGCTTCCAGACGCGTGAGGGAGAGGACGTTGGCCAGATCATGCCCCGGTACCGGAGGCATGCGCGGCGTGGCCCCGGTGGCGAGCACCAGCTTGTCGTAGGGCAGTTTTTCTTCCTTGCCGGTGCGCAGGTCCTTGACCAGCAGAGTCTTGCCCGCGCGATCGATGGCAAGGGCGCGCGTGCGGTTGCGCACGGTGAGGCCCTTCATCTTGTGGAAGAATTCGGGATCGCGCACCGTATGATAGGGCGTGGAGCGCAGGTCGTCGATATTGTTGATTTCGCCGGATACGAAATACGGAATGCCGCAGCCGCCGTAGGAAATGAACTCGTTTTCATCCACAAGCGTAATTTCGGCGTCAGGCATGAGCCGCTTGCAGCGGCAGGCGGCCTTGGGGCCGAGAGCGACCCCGCCGACAACCAGAATCTTTTTCGACATACGTTTGCTCCTTGAATGTTGCTGCGAAGGAAGGGCGGAACGAGCGCCGCTTCGTGGGCGCGCCCCGGAGGACGCGCCCTCCCGGACACTTTTCTTCCTCATACGCCCATCTGCGGGGCGACGGCAACCGTATTGCGAAAAAGAATTTTTGCGCGAACAAAAAAGGAGCGCCGGGGGCGCTCCTCCTGCCGTCAGCGCCCGCGGTACTGCCGCTTGTCGCCGACGCGCACGGTAATCTTTTCGCGATCCATATATTCAAGAATGGCTATCAGATACTTGCGCGACAGGCCCAGCAGCGTCTTGAGTCCGGCCACGTCCAGATCGTCGTGATCCGCGAACCAGGCGCGCACCTTGTCCAGAATTTCATCCATGGCCGCGCGCGAGCAGTAGAGGCCGTCCTTGAGCCGGACGAGGCGTTTTTCCTCACACAGCAGTTTCAGGACCGGCGCGGCCTGCTTTTCCGTGGTCTCAAGTTCTTCCAGCACGTCCTTGAGGTTGGGCGGCGTCATGCCCGCCCTGTCGTGCGCCTCCAGCAGCGCCGTCCGCAGGCGTTCCTCGTTCCCGCCGAGATTGACCTTGTGCGACGGCAGGCGCAGGCCGTCGCCTTCCCGGACGAGCAGGCCCCGTTTCAGGGCCAGTTCCAGGACCTTCTGCGTCAGGCGCGGCGGAAGTCCGGCGCTCCAGCCCGCGCAGACGGCCCCCTGGCTGACGGCGGGCTTGAGCGGTTCCTTTGTGTGGCACTGTCCGGCGCGGGCCACGCAGGCGTCGAGCAGCCGTTGCAGGGCCGAAGAGCTTATCCATGCGCGGCTTTCCTTGTCCCAGCAGAGGACGTCCCCGCGCGAGGCCATGTCCTGAAGGCGTTTTTGCAGGGGCGTCGCCCCCAGTCCGGTCAGCGTCTGAAGATGGGGAACGTCCGCTCCGGCGGGGCCGGCCAGTTCGAGCGCCGCGGATACCAGCGGCGCGGCCGTGTGCGCCGTCAGATAGTCCGGCGTCGCCAGTTCCGGCAGGCGCGTCAGCAAATCCAGTCTGGCGGCCCGTTGCGGGTCCCGGGCGCGCAGTTCCGGCGGCAGGGGGCTGACCACCACGCCGCCCGCCACCGTGCGCAGCGGCGAATAGGCCCGCAGCACGCAATGATCGCCGAATATGCCGACCATGTCTTCGGAAAAGCGGACTTCGGCAAGACAGCTTTCGCCGGGGGCCAGACGATCCCGATCATAAAAGCGCACGCGCGCCGCGCATTCGCGCGTGCCGTGATGGAAATGCACTTCCGTGCGCTGTCGCAGGGGCCGGGGCGCGGACGCAAGGCAGGAGAGGCGGATCAGCCAGCGGCGGGAAGGAAAGAGCGTGCCGGGGCGGCAGATCACGTCGCCGCGGCGGATGTCGTCCACTTCTACGCCCTGCACGTTCATGGCGCAGCGGCGGCCGACGCGCACGACCTCGGCGGGGGTCCCGTGACATTGCAGGCTGCGCGCCCGGCTCAGCGTCCCCTGCGGCTGGATGCACACCTCCTCGCCCGCTTCCACGGCGCCGGAAGCGACCGTGCCGGTCACGACCGTGCCGTGTCCCCTGAGCGTGAACACGCGATCCACCGGAAGGCGGAAAATATCCGAGCCGTCCCGGGCGGGCATTTTCTTCACGCTGTCGAAAATATATTTTTTCAGCGCGTCCAGTCCCTGCCCGGTCGATGCCGAAACGGGAAAAATGGGCGCGCCCTCCAGAAAACTGCCCGCCACGAACTGGCGGATGTCTTCCGTGACCAGCGCCAGCCACTCGTCGTCCACCATGTCGATCTTGGTCAGGGCCACGAAACCGCGCCGTATGCCGAGCAGCGAACAGATTTCCAGATGTTCCCGCGTCTGGGGCATGACGCCTTCGTCCGCGGCAACGACCAGCATCACGAAGTCCACGCCGGATGCGCCCGCCACCATGTTCTTGACGAATCGTTCATGTCCGGGCACGTCCACGATGCCGAGCCGTTCGCCGTCGGGCATGTCCGCCCAGGCGAAACCCAGTTCGATGGTGATGCCGCGCCGTTTTTCCTCTTCGAGGCGATCGCAGTCAATGCCCGTCAACGCCCGTACCAGCGACGTTTTGCCGTGATCGATATGTCCGGCCGTACCCATGACTACTGACATGATTCCTCCACCTGAGAGCATTTTCAGCTTGAAGCGCGCGTTGCGTTTCAAACCTTACGGCCTGTCGTTTCGCGTGTTAACACTACATCGTTTTGCTGGGGGGGAAGGAACCCCCCTTATCTCTGCTGTCGATGCCCGTAGCTTCCTGCGTCGCAACGGGCACGGCCTGCGGCCGCCTTCGGTCGCGGCTGGCGCACAAGGGGCCCAGCCTTTCCGCAGGAAAGGCGTTCCCGTAATTTTCCCCCCAGGCCCCCTATCCTTCCCCCAACGCGCTTTTTCAGAGGGGACACAGGGCGGTAAATACTTTTCAAAGGCTATGTGTCGCCTGTATTTTTCTATTTATTGAAATAAATAGGAATATTAGAGCGTTTCACCTTTGAAAAAGGTGAAACGCGAGGCGCTGTGCCGCCGTCTCGCGTCCTGCCCTGTTCAAGGGCAAAACGCTCTGAGGGAAATTGCGTAAGAGTGTCGAGGCAGGTTTGTCTCCCCGCCGTTATTGCGGGAGCAGATCGGGGAGCGGGAAAACGCGGCGTTGCGGAACGTCCGCCGTTTCATGCTTGTACGCCAGAGCGCGGACCGATGCAACGCGCCGCGTCAGCGGCGATCCAGAACCCGCAGGGAGACGGCCTCGGCCAGATGCGGCAGGGCAAGCGGGATGGTTTCGTGACCGCCCGTCCGCACGGTTTCCAGATCGGCGATGGTGCGCGCCAGTCGCAGCACGCGCGTATAGGCGCGCGCCGAAAGACCCAGACGCCGGACGGCGTTTTCCAGCAGGGCGTGTCCCGCGGCGTCCGGCGCGCACCAGCGTTCCAGCAGGCTGCCGGAGAGATCGGCGTTGCAGCGGGCGGGCTCGTCCGCGTAGCGTTCCTGTTGCAGACGCCGGGCCGCGGTCACCCGCGCGCGGATGGTCGCCGATGTTTCGCCGTCTCCGGCGGAGCGCAGCGCTTCATACGGCACGGCGGGCACTTCCACATGCACGTCGATACGATCCAGCAGCGGGCCGGACAGTTTCGCCCGGTAGCGTTCCCGCTGATCCTCGCGGCAGGTGCAGGCATGCGTCGGGTCGCCCAGATAGCCGCACGGACAGGGATTCATGGCGGCCGCCAGCATGCAGGACGCCGGGTAGACGACGCTCTGACTGGCGCGCGCGATGCTTACCCGGCCGTCTTCCAGCGGCTGGCGCAGCGCTTCCAGCGTGCTCTTGCGATATTCCGGCAGTTCGTCCAGAAAAAGCACGCCCCTGTGCGCCAGCGTGACTTCCCCCGGGCGCGGCCAGGTGCCGCCGCCCACCAGCGCGGCGTCCGAAACGGTATGGTGCGGCGAACGAAAGGGCCGCCTCGTCACGAGGCCCTGTCCTGGCCGCAGTTGGCCTGCCACGCTGTAGATTCTGGTCACCTCGAGCGCTTCCTCGAAGTCCAGCGGGGGGAGGATGGTCGGCAGGCGCTGGGCCAGCATGCTCTTGCCGCTGCCGGGAGGACCTATCAGCAGAATATTGTGGCCGCCCGCCGCCGCGATTTCCAGCGCGCGCTTGGCGGCCTGCTGCCCCTTCACTTCCGCGTAATCCAGCGGCAGGTCCGCCGCGTCTTCTCCGGGACGCGTCGGCGGCGTCGGTTCCAGCGGGGTTTCTCCGGCCAGAAAGGAGGCGCACTGCGCCAGCCCGGCGGGCGCGAATACGGACAGGTCCCGCACCGCGGCCGCTTCCGCGGCGTTGCCCGGCGGCACGATGATGCCGCGCATGCCCAGATCGCGCGCCAGAACGGCCAGAGGCAGGATGCCCGGCACGGGCTTGAGTTCGCCGGACAGGGAAAGTTCCCCGGCCATGAGATAGGCTCCCGCCGCTTCGGCGGGCAGCAGACCCGCGGCGGCCAGCAGCCCCATGGCCAGCGGCAGATCGTAGGCCGTGCCGTTCTTGCGGCGTCCGGCGGGCGCGAGATTGACCGTCACCCGCGACGGAGGCAGGCGGAATGCCGCCGCCCGCAGGGCGGAAAAGACCCGCTCCCGCGCCTCCCGTACGGCCGTTTCCGCAAGACCCACCAGATTGAAGGCGGGCAGGCCCTGTCGCGTGCAGTCAACCTCCAGTTCCACCGGATAGGCGTCCACGCCCTCAATCCCGCCGGACAACAGGCGTACGATCATAATACGGACTCCTTGCTCGAACGCATTGACTGGTTGGGGGAAGGGGAACCCCTCATCTCTGCTGTCGATGCCCGTAGCTTCCTTCGTCGCAACGGGCACGGCCTGCGGCCGCCTTCTAGAGCATTTTCAGTTTGAAACGCTGCGCGTTTCAAACCATACGGCCTGTCGTTTCACGGAAAA
>CAJMRA010000023.1 GCA_905215675.1 uncultured bacterium
AAGGGAACCCCCTTGCGCGCCAGCCAAGGGGGTTCCCTTCCCCCCGAATATTCCCCGAACAGCGCATGCTACCGCAGCAGGGCCTCGGCCACGCTGACGATATGTTCGGCGGTGAAGCCGAACTTTTCGGCAAGGACCTTGCCGGGGGCGGAAGCGCCGAAGGTTTCCATGCCCACCACGGCGCCGTCGAGGCCCACATATTTGCGCCAGTAGTCGGCGGCTGCGGCTTCCACGGCGATACGGGCGCGGACGCCGGGCGTCAGGACGGAATTACGGTAATCCTTGTCCTGGGCGTCAAAGCGTTCGCAGCAGGGCATGGAGACGACGCGCACCTTGCGGCCCTTGAGGCGCAGTTGTTCGGCGGCGTCCAGCGTGATGCCCATTTCGGAGCCGGTGGCCATGAGGATGAGTTCCGGCGTGCCCTGACAATCCCGCAGGACATAGCCGCCGCGGGCGACGGCATCCACCTGCGCGTCGTTGCGGCGCACGAACGGCAGGTTCTGGCGCGAGAGCGAGAGGCAGGACGGGCGATGCGCGGATTCCAGCGCGCATTTCCAGGCGACGGCGGTTTCCACGGTATCGCAGGGCCGCCAGACGTCCATGCCGGGCATGAGGCGCAGTCCCGGAACCTGTTCCACGGGCTGATGGGTGGGGCCGTCCTCGCCGACGCCGATGGAGTCGTGGGTGAAGACCCAGACGGCGCGGATTCCCATGAGGGCCGCCAGACGCAGGGCGTTCTTGGCGTAATCGGAAAAGACCATGAACGTTCCGGCGTAGGGGATGAAACCGCCGTGCAGGGACAGACCGTTCATGACGGTGCTCATGCCGAATTCGCGCACGCCGTAGGCCAGATAGTTGCCTGTGGCGCTGTCGGGATCAAAGAGCGTGCTGGAGGAAGTTTTGGTTCCTACGGAGCCGGAGAGGTCGGCGGAGCCGCCCATGAGTTCGGGCAGGGCGGGAACGAGGCTTTCCAGGGCCTTTTTGGAGGCCACGCGGGTGGCGATGCTTTCCCCGGCTTCGCGGGCGCCCTGAATCATGCGGGCGGCGACGGCGGACCAGTCGGCGGGCAGTGCGCCCGACATGCGGCGTTCAAAGGCGGCGGCAAGGTCGGGGTAGGCCGCGCGGTAGGCGTCCATGGCGGCGCGCCATTGGGCTTCGGCCTCGGCTCCGGCCCGGCGGGCGTCCCAGGCGGCGGCGATATCGTCGGGGATGGTGAAGGCGGGCGCGTCCCAGCCCAGGGCCTTCTTGGCCGCGGCGGCCACGTCGTCGCCCAGCGGCGAACCGTGACAGGAGGCGGAGTCGGCCTTTTCGGAACCGAAGCCGATATGGGTCCGGCAGATAATCAGGCTGGGGCGGGTCTCGTCGGCGCGGGCTTCGGCCAGCGCCTTGTCCAGCGCGTCGGCGTCGTGCCCGTCGATGGGGCCGACGACCTGCCAGCCGTAGGCAGCGTAGCGTCCGGCCACGTTTTCGGTGAACCAGCCGTCGATTTTCCCGTCAATGGAAATGCCGTTGGAGTCATAGAGGGCAATCAGCTTGCCCAGTTTCCAGGTGGCGGCCAGCGAGCAGGCTTCGTGGGAAACGCCTTCCATGAGGCAGCCGTCGCCGAGGAAAACGTAGGTATGGTGATCAACGACGGTATGCCCGGGGCGGTTGAATTCCGCGGCCAGCAGACGTTCCGCCAGCGCCATGCCGACGGCGGTGGAGATACCCTGTCCCAGCGGGCCGGTGGTCATGTCCACGCCGGGAGTTTCGCCGAATTCCGGGTGACCGGGAGTTTTGGAACCCAGCTGCCGGAAGTTGCGGATATCGTCCATGCCGAGATCGTAGCCCGTGAGGTGCAGAACGGCATAGAGCAGCATGGAGGCATGGCCGTTGGACAGGACAAAGCGGTCGCGGTCATACCAGTGGGGATTGGCGGGATTATGCTTGAAACCGTGACGCCACAGGGCTTCGGCCATATCGGCCATGCCGAGAGGGGCCCCGGGGTGACCGGATTTGGATTTTTCGATGGCGTCGATGGCAAGGGCGCGGATGGCGTTGGCGCACTGGCGACGGGTGGGCATGGCTGTTCCTCGCTGGGCTTGTGGGTTGAGGGGGGTTATTTCCAGGCCAGCGCCGCGGTGCAGCGGGCCGTGTGGGCGGCGGTTGCGGCCTGCGCGGCGGCGTCCGCAAAGCGGCGGGCACACGCGGCGTAGGGGGGATGGTTGAAGAAGGCGGACCCCGAAACCAGCACGTCCGCGCCTGCCTCCACGAGGGAGGCGGCGTTCTCGGGGCAGGCGCCGCCGTCCACCTGAAGGAGGGGACCGGCGTCGCCGCGGCCATCCAGCAGGGCGCGGGCGGCGCGGAGCTTGTCGAAGCTGGCGGGAATGAATTTTTGTCCCGAAAAACCGGGATTGACGCTCATTATCAGGGCCATGTCGATATCGTCCACAAGCCAGCGCAGACAGGAAACGTCCGTTCCCGGATTGAGGGCCAGACCGGCCTTGCAGCCCATGCGGCGGATTTCCGTCAGCGTGCGCTGCGGATGCGGATCGGTTTCCGCGTGGATGACGAGCATATCCGCCCCGGCGTCACGGAAAGCGGCGATATGCCGCGCGGGATCCGTGATCATCAGGTGAACGTCGAAAAAGAGGGAGGTGTGTTTGCGCAGGGCGCTGATGACGGGGGGGCCGAACGTGATGTTGGGGACAAAGACGCCGTCCATCACGTCCAGATGAAGCCAGCGGATGCCGGCCTGTTCGAGGGCCGCGCATTCGTCGGCCAGCCGGGCGAAGTCGGCGGAAAGCAGGGAAGGGGAGAGGATCATTGGCGACATCCTGGGGCGGCCCGCGGAGGCCGCGCCGCGGAAAGGCTGGGCCTTTTCCGGCAGAACCGCGGGACGACGCCTTGCGGAAAGGCGTCGTCCCGCGATTATTCTTCCAACAGCATGCGGCGAAGTTGCCGCAATTCCTGCTCCATGCGGCGGGTGAATTCCGGATCGCGGCGCGTTGCGGCGTCGGGCGAGGGCGCGGGAGGCGTGGTTTCGCCTTCCGCCAGAACCCGGCGCGCGCCGTCGATGGTCATGCCCTTTTCATGCAGCAGGTAACGTATGCGTCGCAACAGGGCGATGTTTTCCTCGGAATAGAGGCGCTGACCCTTGGCTGTCCGTACGGGTTGCAGCTGCGGAAATTCCGATTCCCAGAAGCGCAGGACATAGGTCTTGAGCTTGAGAAGGTCCGCGGCTTCGCCGATACGGTACAGTTTTTCAGCCATGCCTCCTCCGTCGTTATACCCTCACGCCCAGGTCGCGCACGAGGGATTGTGCCACCTTTTCCCGTTCCTTGTCCACCTCCGCATCCTTGAGGGTGCGATCGGCGTGACGGAAGGTGAGGCGGAAGGTGAGGTTGCGTTCTTCGGAGCCTTCCGGTTCAAAGCAGTCGTGCAGGACGGCGCTTTCGAGCAGAGGCAGCCGGAGCCCGGCGATATGGTCGAGCACGGTTCCGATCCGAACGGTGCGGGCGGCCATGATGGTGATGTCGCGGCGGACGGGCGGGAAGACCGGCAGCGGCGAGAACCGGATGACGGCGGCGTCATGGAGGGCGCGCACTTCTTCCAGATTGAGTTCCGCCAGCCAGACGTCCTTGCGGGCATAGAAGGCGTCGGCCTGATCGGGGCGGACGCGTCCCATGACGCCGAGGGTCCGGCCGTCGGCGCGGATATCGACGCAGGGCAGCAGGAAGGGATGCTCGCCGTCGTGACTGCCGTATTCAAGGGCGGGGAGATGCAGGAAGCGTTGCAGATTCTCCACAATGCCCTTGAGGTCGGCATAGTCGGCGTCGCCCGGGGTCTGGGGCCAGCCGCCGTCAAAGCGGCTGCCGTACAGCATCAGGCCGAGCATGCCGGTTTCCACGCAGCCCGTGGCCCGTTCGTCGGCGCGGGGAGCGCTCTCGAAGATATTGGCAATTTCAAAGATGCGCAGTCCCGCGGCGCCCTGGGCAAGGTTGTTGCGCAGGGTCTGGAGCAGTCCGGGCGCAAGGGCCGTGCGCAGGGCGTCCTGTTCCGCCGACAGGGGATTCATGATGGAGATGCGGTTCTCCCGGGGCAGGCGCAGCTGATCGAGGTCCTTGTGTCCGACGAAGCTGTAATTGACGGCCTCGTTGAGGCCGAGACCGGCGGCCCAGCGCTTGAGACGCATGCGGAAGGCGAAGTCGCTTTCCGGTTCGCCCGCGCGGGCAAGATCGCCGTGGATGACGGGCAGGGCGGGCTCGATGGTATCCAGCCCCCAGACGCGGCCCACTTCCTCGATGAGGTCGGCTTCGCGCGTGAGGTCGGGACGCCAGCTCGGCTGGCTGACCGTCCAGGCGTCGCCGTTCTTTTCAATGGTGCAGCCCATGCCTTCCAGCACTTCCGCGTCGAATTCGGGGGAAAGGGTCACCCCCAGCAGGGCGTTGGCGCGTTCGGGGCGGAAGGTGATGCGGGCGGGCGTGAAGGGGCGGGGTTCGGCGCGGCATATGCCGGGGCAGACCTTGCCGCCGGAGAGTTCGGCCATCATGGCCGCAGCGCGATCCATGGCCCAGAGGGTGCGGCATTGATCGATGCCGCGCTCGAAGCGGTAGGAGGATTCGGACGACAGGCCGAGGCGGCGGGAGGTCTTGCGGATGAGCGCGGGCTTGAAGCAGGCGCTTTCCAGAAAGACGTTGCGGCTGCCGTCGTCGATTTCCGTTTCCGCGCCGCCCATGACGCCGGCCAGCGCCACGGCGCGGCCTTCGTCGCGGATGGTGAGATCGGCGGCGCGCAGGACGCGTTCCTGTCCGTCCAGCGTGACGAGGCGTTCGCCTTCGGCGGCAAAGTCCACATGGATGCGGCCGCCCTTGAGCTTGTCCAGATCGAACGAATGCAGGGGCTGTCCGCATTCAAAAAGAATGTAGTTGGTCACGTCCACGATATTGGAAATGGGACGCACGCCCACGGCATGCAGGCGGTGGCGGATGCGCATGGGCGAGGGACCGATTTTCACATCGGCGACGACGCGTCCGGCATACAGGGGGCAGGCGTCGCCGTCGGCGATATCCACGCCGGGCAGCGCAAGCGCCGGGCCGTCTTCACACAGCGGCCGTTCGGGGATGGTCAGCGGCAGCTTGAAGGCCAGGGCGGTTTCCCGCGCCAGACCGAGAACGGAAAGGCAGTCCGCGCGGTTGGGGGTAATGGAGATATCCAGCACTTCGTGATCAAGTTCCAGCGTGTCCACAAGGCGCGTGCCGGGAACGGCGCTGTCGGGCAGCACCATGATGCCGGAATGATCTTCCGTGAGCCCCAGTTCCCGTTCCGAGCAGATCATGCCGTGGGAGGGAGCGCCGCGCAGTTTGGCCTTCTTGATGACCAGTCCGCCGGGCAGGGTGGAGCCGACCAGAGCCACGGGCACTTTCTGGCCCGCGGCCACGTTGGGCGCGCCGCAGACGATATCCAGCAGTTCGCCCTGTCCGGCGTCCACCTTGCAGAGATGCAGATGATCGGATTCGGGGTGATCGACGCATTCCACCACATGGCCTACCACGATGGAGGAAATGGCCTCGTAGGGGCGCACGATGTCTTCCAGCTCCAGGCCGAGCATGGTCAGCTTGTCGCCCAGTTCCTGAGCCGTGCCTTCGTAGGGCACGAATTCACGCAACCATGAAAGAGAAAGCAGCATATATCGTTATCCTGTGAGTAGCGGGGGTGAGCGGCGCGGGCGCGGGCGCGTACGGCCGCCGGGGCGGAGTCCCGGAGACGCCGCCCCAGAGCATTTTCAGTTTGAAACGCGGTGCGTTTCAAACCGGACGGCCTGTCGGTTTGCGGAAAAAACGCGGTTTTTCCGCCCGCTTCGGGCCGGGCGGCGCGGCGTCGCCTTGCGTTTTACCTTTTTCAAAGGTGAAACGCTCTAGAATTTCCATGCCGGCGTCTGCGGCGTCACGTCCGGCAGCGGCGGGACGTCCGCTTCCTGTCCATAGCCGCCGTAGGCGCCTGCGGGCAGGCGTTTGCGGCGGGGCTTTTCCTTCGGTTCCTCGGGCACGATGGGGCGTCCGTAGGCGTCGAGCCGTCCCTTCATGCCGCTGACGCCGCCGCTCTGGGACGTGGTCGAACCGGAGGGCACGTCCTGCAGGCGGCGCGGCGTGCCGGGAGCCTCCAGCCCGGTGCGGGGAGAGACGGCCGAGGGGCGCGCGTCTCCCGTCGCCGGGGAAAGGACGGCCAGTCCCAGCAGCAGGACCGGCAGAACCGAGCGAAAGACAGTGCGGGGGCGCATGACTAACCGGCGAACTGCCCGAGGAAGCGCACGTCGTTTTCAAAGAACATGCGCAAGTCCCCGATGCCGTATTTGAGCATGGCCACGCGTTCCACGCCCATGCCGAAGGCGAAGCCGCTCACGTCGTCGGGATAGCCCGCGGAGGCGTAGACGGCCGGGTCCACCATGCCGCAGCCGAGGATTTCCACCCAGCCGGTGGTCTTGCAGACGCGGCAGGGTTCGCCGTTCACATGCCCGGCGCCGCCGCAGATGCAGCAGGAAATATCCACTTCGGCGGAAGGTTCCGTAAAGGGAAAGAAGCTGGGACGGAAACGGACGTTGGTATGTCCGCCGAAGACGGCCCGGACAAAGGCGGTCAGCGTGCCGCGCAGATGCGCCATGCTGATGCCGTCGCCCACCATCAGCCCCTCAATCTGATGGAACATGGGGGTATGCGTCAGGTCGGAGTCCCGGCGGTAGACCTTGCCGGGGACGATGACGGCCAGGGGAGGCTTGCGGGCCAGCATGGTGCGTACCTGTACGGGAGACGTATGGGTCCGCATGAGGGTGCGTTCGTCGATGTACAGGGTATCCTGCATGTCGCGGGCGGGATGCTCCGGCGGCATGTTGAGGGCCTCGAAATTGTAATAGTCGTTTTCCACTTCCGGGCCGGAGGCGATGTCGAAGCCGAGATTGCGGAAAACGGCGCAGATTTCCTCCATCACAAGCGTGGTGGGATGGAGGCTGCCCTGCCAGGGGGCCCGGCCCGGCATGGTGGGATCGAAACGGGCAAGGGCCTCGGCTTCCTTCTGCGCTTCGAGTTCGGTCTTGCGGGCTTCAAAAAGGGCGTTGAGACGTTCCTTGACGCTGTTGGCCTTCTGACCCACGGCGGGCCGTTCCGCCGGGGGCAGGGCGGACAAGGAGCTCATGATGGAGGCCAGCCTGCCCTTGCGTCCCAGGAAATCCACCCGCAGCTCTTCCAGAGCCGCCAACGAAGAAGCCCGGCCGCAACCTGTTTCCAGGTCGCCCACCAGGCTTTCCAATGCTGCAATCAGATCCATGCGATATCCCCGCCGCCGACGGCGGCCATGTCTGCCGCGTGCCCGCAAGGGGCGCGGCGTCCTCTTTTTCAGACAACAGACGGGCGGCGGGCTGTTACGCCGCGCCGCCCGTCTCCAGACTCTACGGAGCGCCGCTCGCGCGCTCATGCGGCCGTGGCCGCAGGCTGCGGAAGCGAGCGCTGCATGACGAAGGCTTTTGCTCTAGTTGAGGGCGGCCTTGGCCTGCTCCACGACCTTGGCGAAGTCTTCCTTGTGGTACACGGCCAGATCGGCCAGCACCTTACGGTTCAGCGTGATGCCGGCCTTGTTCAGGCCGTGCATGAGACGGCTGTAGGACAGCCCGTTGAGACGCGCGCCGGCGTTGATGCGCAGGATCCACAGGGTACGGAAGTCGCGCTTGCGGTGCTTGCGGCCGATAAAGGAATATTGCAGCGCGCGTTCCACAGCCTCGCGGGCGGTGCGGTACAGACGGCTGCGGCCGCCGCGAAAGCCCTTGGCGGCGCTCAGATACTTTTTGTGCCGACGATGGGCGGCAAGACCTCTCTTCACACGCATGGGAGTATCCTCCATAGTCTCCCGGCAGAGGCGGAGGTTGCCCGCCGGGGAGTAAAATTTTCTGCAATGCGGAATTGAACCCGAAGGTCACGGCTTCCGCAGGCCGAACAGCGCGTCCACGGGACGGCTTGCAACGAGGCGCATCGGAGCGCCTTCGGCGTTCCGTGCCCGCTAGCCGTTGGGCAGCATGCGGCGCACGGCCTTTTCGTTGGTGCGATCCACCGTGGTGGCCTGGCCCAGACGCATCTTGCGGCCGGGGGCCTTCTTGGTGAGGATGTGGCGCAGGTTCTGACGGCGGCGCTTGAACTTGCCGCTGCCCGTCACCTGAAAACGCTTGGCGGCGGAGCGCCGGGTTTTGATCTTGGGCATGATGTTCTCCATGAAATAATGGTGTCGGCGTCCGCGCGGACGCGGACGCATGCGCCCGCAACGGGCGGACGCCCCCTGCCCGTCCCGAGGCGGGCAAGGCATAGTGCCTTAAAACCTTGTCGGATGCAAGTGTTCCGCGACCGTTCCCGGCGCTACTTCTTGGGTACCAGCAGCATTTGCAGGGTGCGGCCTTCGGCGCGGGCTTCCTGATCCACCTTTGCCACATCCGCCAGGTCCTGGACGATGCGGTCAAGAATGCTGACGCCGCGATCCTTGTGGACGATTTCGCGCCCGCGGAAGAAGACGGTCACCTTGCAGCGATCGCCGTCTTCGAGGAAGCGGCGGATGTGGCGCACCTTGGTTTCGTAATCGTGGTCGTCCGTCTTGGGACGCACCTTGATTTCCTTGATTTGCACCACGCTCTGGCGTTTCTTGGCTTCCTGCTTCTTTTTCTGCTGCTCGTACTTGAACTTGCCGTAGTCCATGATGCGGCAGACAGGCGGCTCGGCGTTGGAAGACACTTCCACCAGATCCAGCCCGGCCTCCTTGGCCAGGGCGATGGCCTCATTGCGCTGCATAATCCCCTTCTGCTCGCCGTCGGCGGCGATGACGCGCACTTCGCGCGCGCGGATCATCTCGTTGCGACGCACGCCGTCCTGCGGCATTTCGCGGCGGGGTCTCATGTTAGGAGAAGCTATAGCTCATCCCTCCTCGTTTGAACGGCTCTTCGGCGTCCGCGCGGATCATGGCGGCGACCTCCGCCACGGACTTGAGCCCGACATTGTCCCCATTGCGCAGACGTACATTCACGCCGCCCGACTGCGCTTCCTTTTCTCCAACCACCAGAATATAAGGCACCTTCTCCAGTTGTGCCTCGCGCACCTTGAAGCCCAGCTTCTCGTTGCGCAAATCTGCCGTGGCGCGGATGCCCAGCGCCTTGAGTTCGTCGCAGGCCTTCTGCGCCGCATCGTTGCAGGCGTCGACCACCGTCAGCACGCGCGCCTGTTCGGGGGCGAGCCAGGTGGGCATGGCGCCCGCGTACTGCTCGATCAGCACGCCGATGAAACGTTCCAGCGAGCCCATGATGGCGCGATGCACCATGACGGGGCGGTGACGCTCGCCGTCCTGCCCCACGTAGGTGAGATCAAAGCGATCCGGCAGGGTGAAGTCCACCTGAATGGTGGAGCACTGCCATTCGCGTCCGAGGCAGTCCAGCAGGCGCACGTCGATCTTGGGGCCGTAGAAGGCGCCGTCGCCCTCGTTGATTTCATAGGGCATATCGGCCTTTTTCACGGCCTCGATAAGGGCGTTGGTGGCGAGTTCCCACGCTTCGTCCGTCCCGATGCTGTCTTCGGGGCGGGTCGAGATGGCGACCTTGAACTGGAAGTTGAACAGCTGCATCAGGTCGCGGATCAGGTGAATGACGTTGAGAATTTCGCCTTCCAGCTGCTCCGGCGCGCAGAGAATATGGGCGTCGTCCTGCGTGAACTGACGCACGCGCAGCAGGCCGTGGAGCACGCCGCTCTTTTCGTGACGGTGCACGACGCCCAGTTCAAAGTAGCGCTGGGGCAGGTCGCGATAGCTGCGCAGATCGTTCTTGAAGATCAGCATGTGCGAGATGCAGTTCATGGGCTTGATGCCGTACTGATCGTCTTCAATCTGCGTGAAGTACATGTTCTGACGGTAGTGATCGTAGTGCCCGGAGCGCTGCCAGGTTTCCACGCGCAGCAGCTGCGGCCCCTGAACGATGTCATAGTCGCGTTTGAGGTGTTCGCGCCGCCAGAAGTCTTCGAGAATGGTACGCAGCAGCATGCCCTTCGGCAGCCAGAAAACCATGCCCGGCGCCACGTCCTCGTGGAAGGTGAACAGCTTCAGCTCGCGTCCCAGCTTGCGGTGATCGCGGCGCTTGGCTTCCTCCAGCTGCGCGAGGTAGGTCTTGAGCGCCTTGTCGTCGGCAAAGGCCGTGCCGTAGAGGCGCGAGAGCATGGGATTCTTTTCGTCGCCGCGCCAGTAGGCTCCGGCCGCGGACAGCAGCTTGGAGGATTTGGCAAAGCCGGTATGCGGTACGTGGGGGCCGCGGCACAGGTCGGTGAAGTCGCCGCAGGTGTAGAGCGAAACCGTGTCGGCGTCGATGCCGTCGATGATCTCCACCTTGAAGTTCTCGCCCATGTCCGCAAACTTGCGCACGGCGTCCGCCTTGCTCATGGTCGTGCGCTCAAACGGCAGACGCGCGTCGGCAAGACGCTGCATTTCCTTTTCGATGGCCTCGAAATCGTCGCTGGAGAAAGGCCGCTCGACGGCAAAGTCGTAATAGAAGCCGTTTTCGATGGCCGGGCCGATGGTGACCCTGGCCGAGGGGTAGAGCTTTTTGACTGCCGCAGCCATGACGTGGGCGGTGGAGTGACGCACGATGGCCAGACCTTCGGGGGAATCGGCGTAGACGGGCTCAAGCGCCGTGCAGCCGTCGGGCAGGGGAGAGGAAAGGTCCAGCAGGGTCTGCGCGCCGGCGGTCGCGGCTCTGGCCGCGACGACGGCCTTGAATTTCTTGCCGCTCAGGGCCTGCTGCAACACGGACGCCGCCGAAGCGCCGTCGGAAACGTCGACGGACCGGCCTTCCACCATCACTGTCATGGTAACTCCTTCACAGGGCGCATGCGACCGCCGCGCGTTGCCGGAACCTCGTCGTGCGCGTCCATGCCGCGCATCCCGATACCCGGTCGCGGACGGCGGGCACGGGCAGATTCGCAACGGCCGGAGCAGGTCGCGCGCATACGCCCATTTGCTCTATGTCTACAAAAAAAAATGGGGAGGCGGAAACCTCCCCATCAACAAATATGCCTGCCGCAAAGCGGCCTATAACGACGAGCGCCGCGCAACTGGCGTGCCTCGTCGCCAAAGGGGTCACCCCCATGTTGTCTTTTTGGTAGGAACGAGCAGACTTGAACTGCTGACCTCTTCCGTGTCAAGGAAGCGCTCTAGCCACCTGAGCTACGCTCCTACATGAGGCAAGAGTGTTTCTACGCGGATTGGCCCCCTTCGTCAACAACTTTTTTCAAAAAATTTTTTCTTTCTCGTTTTTAATCTGTAATATGCTGATTTTTAATGGAATATTAAATTCCGTGCCGTCTTGCGGCCCGTCGCCTGTTTCCGTTATATTGAGCGGCATGGAAGCGCGCGAACATCTTTCCGGCCGGGACGACGGAGCCCTGAGCGAAGCGGCGCAGCTGGCCCTGCTGCAAAAGCTGGCGCAGCTCGTCAACGTCTCCACGGATATGGAGCGTACCCTGGAAAGGGCGCTTGCCCTCATGGCCGAACATCTGCATCTCATGCGGGGAAGCATCACGCTGGTGTCCCCCAGCACGGGGGAAATCCGCATTCAGGCCTCCTACGGACTCAAGTCCTCCGAACGCCTGCGGGGGCGGTACGTGCCCGGCGAAGGCATTACCGGCCGCGTCATTCAGACCGGGGAACCCATGTGCGTTTCCAATGTTTCCCGGGAACCGCTGTTTCTCAATCGTACCCGCTCGCGCGATCTGAAGAAGGAGGCCATATCCTTCATCTGTGTCCCCATCTGGCTGCACGGCGAGGTCGTGGGCGCCATGTCGGCGGATCATCTGCTTGCCGACGCGGCGACGCTGGAAGAGGAAATGCGTCTGCTGTACGTGGTGGCGGGGCTGCTGGCCCATGCCGCCTACGAAAGTCAGCGCTTCATGGACAGACACAGCGGCGCGCCGGCCCGCCCCAAGGGCTTTGTGGGCAATTCGGAGGCCATGCGCCGCGTGTACGAGCAGCTGTTGCAGGTGGCGCCCTCCACGACCACGGTCTTTTTGCAGGGCGAATCCGGCACGGGCAAGGAGCTGGCGGCGCGGGCGCTGCATGCGGCCAGTTCCCGCGCGGACAAGCCCTTCATTTCGCTCAACTGTGCGGCCCTGCCGGAAAATCTGATCGAGAGCGAGTTGTTCGGCCATGAAAAGGGGGCCTTTACCGGGGCCAACGCCGTGCGCAAGGGGCGTTTCGAGCTGGCCGATCACGGGACGCTTTTTCTCGACGAGGTGGGCGAGCTGAGTCTTTCCACCCAGGCCAAGCTGCTGCGCGTATTGCAGGAGCGCACCTTCGAGCGGCTGGGCGGCATGCACAGCCTTCATGCCGACGTGCGCATCGTGACGGCCACCAACCGCGATCTGGAAAGCATGGTCAAGGCCGGTCAGTTCCGGCAGGACCTTTTCTACCGTCTCAACGTCTTTCCCATCTTTTTGCCGCCGCTGCGGGCCAGGCAGGACGACATCCTGCCGCTGGCCAACCATTTTTTGCAAAAATTCGCCCTGGCGGCCGGGCGCGAGGACGCGCGCCTGTCGCTGGCGGTCATGGACATGTTGCAGCGCTACCGCTGGCCCGGCAATATCCGGGAACTGGAAAACGCCATGGAAAGGGCCGTCCTGCTGCTCGGCCGGGAAAATCTCGTCCTGCCGCAGCATCTGCCGCCCGCCATGCATCATCATGTCCTGAAGGAGGACGCGCCGCAGGGCGACGTCTGTCAGGTTCTTTCCATATCTCTTCAGGATCGTCTCGACGAACTGGAGCGCGCCTGCATTGTGGACGCCTTGACCGTCCACAAGGGGCATATGGGCCATGCGGCGGCCTCGCTGGGGCTGACGGAACGTATCATGGCCCTGCGCATGAAAAAATACGGCCTTTGCTACAAGGATTATCGCAAGGCCGCGCATGGCGAGGCCGCGCCGCGGGACGGCGGGCCGGGAAATCTTCAACAGGGGTTGTGAGCATGGCTATCAGGCTGTTGCAGGATGTGGCGTGCGAGGGCAGGATCGTCGTCATTCGTCAGGATTTGAACGTGCCCATGAAGGACGGCGTCATTACCAACGACAAGCGCATCCGCGCCGCCCTGCCCGGCGTGCGCATGGCGCTGGAAAAGGGCGCCGCCGGAGTGGTGCTGCTTTCGCATCTGGGCCGTCCCGTGGAAGGGGAATTCGACGCGAAGTTTTCGCTTGCGCCCGTGGCCGCGCATCTTTCCTCCCTGCTGGGCAGGAAGGTCCGGCTCGCCGCCACGCCGGAAGAGGCCCGTCCCGCGCCGGGCGAGATCGTGCTGCTGGAAAACGTGCGTTTCTTCAAGGGCGAAAAGAAGAACGATCCCGCTCTGGCCGCCCGCTTTGCCGCCCTGGGCGATATCTATGTCATGGACGCCTTCGGGGCCGCCCATCGGGCGCACGCGTCCACCGAAGGGGCCGTGCGTCAGGCCGCCACAGCCTGCGCCGGGCCGCTCATGGCGGCGGAGCTGGAGGCGTTCGGCAGGGTGCTGCATAACCCCGCCCGGCCGCTGGCGGCCATCATCGGCGGTTCCAAGGTCTCCAGCAAGCTGGGCCTGCTGGAAAACCTCGTGGACAAGGTGGATAGCCTGATCGTGGGCGGCGGCATCGCCAATACCTTTCTGGCGGCCTCGGGCGTCAGTGTGGGCGCGTCGCTGTATGAGCCCGATCTCGTGGAAGAGGCCCGCAGGATCATGGACAAGGCCGCCGCGCAGGGCAAGAGCCTGCCCCTGCCCGTCGACGTGGTGACGGCGGCGGCTCTGGAGCCGGGACAGAAAGCCGTGACCCGCGCCGTGAGCGACGTGCCCGCCGACGAGATGATTCTTGATATAGGCCCCCGTACGGTGGCCCTGTATGAGGAATTGCTGGGACAGGCCGCCACCATCGTGTGGAACGGGCCGGTGGGCGCGTTCGAGGTGGAGCCGTTCGGCGCAGGCACCCGCGCGCTGGCGACGGCCCTGGCCGCGTCTTCGGCCTTTGTGGTCGTGGGCGGCGGCGATTCCGTGGCGGCCGTGGAAAGCTACGGACTGGCCGATCGCATGGGGTACATCTCCACCGGCGGCGGCGCGTCCCTGGAACTGCTGGAAGGCAAGGTCCTGCCCTCGGTGGCCGCGCTGGAGGCTCGCGGATAGAGCGTTTCACCTTTGAAAAAGGTGAAACGCGAGGCGGCGGCACAGCGCC
>CAJMRA010000024.1 GCA_905215675.1 uncultured bacterium
GGGGACCCCTTTTTGCGCGAGCAAAAGGGGTCCCCCCTCCCCCAACGACGTATTTGCTTATGCAGCAGGGGCGGGGTCTTCCCAGTCTTTGAGGACGGCCTGATAGCCGATAGAGGCGAGAGCGGCGGTCATTTCTTCGACGCTGCGGTGATCGGTGATTTCGAATTGTCCGACCTCGTCGCCATCGGTGGCGCGGCCGCCGACGGCGGTGGAGACGCCCGCGGACACGCGGGTGACGCCCAGGGGGACGAGGTGGTTGCGCATGAAGGCGCTTTCCCGGCTGGAGCAGGTTATGGGCGAGCGGGGGAGGAAGCAGCGCAGGGCGGTAACGTACTGGACGAACTGCCGATCTCCCAGCGCGTGGGGCACGTCGAATTGTCCTTCGTGGGGGCAGATGCGGGGGATGGAGAGGCCCACATCGACGCCGGGGAAGGTGCGGAGGAGCCACCAGGCATGGAGGCCGGTAGCGAAGGCGTCCTGGATGAATTCGTCAAGGCCGAGGAGCGCGCCGAGGCCGAGGCTGCGCATGCCGCCGCGGGCGGCGCGTTCCGGGGCATTCAGGCGGAAGGCGTAGTCGCGCTTGGGGCCTGCGGGATGCAGCCAGTCATAGAGATCGGGGTTATAGGTTTCCTGAAACATGGTCATGTTATCGACGCCCGCGCGCACGAGGAAGGCGTATTCCTCTTCGGTCATGGAGTAGACTTCGACGCCTACGGAGGCGAAGAGGGGTTTGATGCGCCGGGCGACGTCGGCGATGTACTCGGGGGATGATATCTGGCGGGCGTCGCCGGTAAGGAGCAGAATATGCTGGAGGCCCATGGAGGCGATGACGCGGGCTTCGGCTTCGGCTTCGTCCACGGAGAGGTGACGCCGGTGGAGATGGTTGTTGGCGTTGAAACCGCAGTAGCGGCACTGGTTGGTGCAGTAGTCGGACACGTAGAGCGGCGTGAAGAGATTCACGGCGCGTCCGAAGTAGCGGAGGGTGAGGGCGTGGGCGCGTTGCGCCATGCGCTCGAGGTGCGGTTCGGCTGCGGGGGAGAGCAGGACGAGAAAGTCTTCGGGGCGCAGGGATTCTTTTTCAAGCGCGGCCAGGACCTGGGCTTCGGTGGCGCGGGCGGCTATTTCGGCGCGACGTTCGCGGGGCCATTGGGCAAGGGTATCCTGAAAGGTGGCCATGGGCGGGACTCCTAGCGAAGAAAGCCGGTAAGCGGCGAAGAGGCTTCGGCGCCTTCGGCGGCTGCCTTGACGGCCCCGAGGCCTGCGAGCCAGGCGGCGCGCCCGGCTTCGACGGCGGCCTTGAAGGCGGCGGCCATGCGGACGGGATCGGCGGACGAGGCGATGGCGGTATTGACGAGGCAGGCGGCGGCTCCCATTTCCATGGCCTGACAGGCGTCGGAGGGTTTGCCGATACCGGCGTCCACGATAATGGGCACGTCCAGATCGTCGAGCAGGATGGCGATCATTTCCCTGGTGCGCAGGCCGCGATTGGTGCCGATGGGCGCGCCGAGGGGCATGACGGCCGCGGCCCCGGCGTTGACGCAGGCGCGGGCGACATACAGATCGGGATTGATGTAGGGCAGGACGGTAAAGCCTTCGCGCACGAGCATTTCCGTGGCGCGGGCGGTTTCGTAGCCGTCGGGCAGAAGATGGCGGGCGTCGCTGATGACTTCGATTTTGATCCAGTCGCCGCAACCGGCGGCGCGGGCGAGGCGGGCGAGGCGGACGGCTTCCTCGGCGGTGCGCGCGCCGCTGGTATTGGGCAGCAGCCGCATGGTCTTGGGAATATGGGTGGTGATGCCTTCGTTGCCGCCCTTGTCCACGCGGCGCATGGCGACGGTAATGACTTCCGCGCCGGAGGCTTCGGCGACCGCGGGGATCAGGCTGTCCGCGCCGTATTTGCCGGTACCGATAAACAGGCGGCTGTGCAGCGTTACGCCGCCGAGGATAAAGGGATCATTCATGTGATGTTCTCCTGAAAAAAAGAATCTTCGGGAAGACGCGTACGGAACGGCGCTGCGGCCCGGTTGGGAGGCGGAGCCTCCGGGCCGTGGGGGGACCGGCGGAAGAGGCCGGCGCGGCCGTTGCGCGGGAGTTTCCCGGACAGGGGGCCGGATGAGGGACCGCGCCGCACATGTGCGGCGCGGTTTTTTTGTTGACGGGCGGAGCGTTAGCCGCCGCCCACGAAGTGAACGATTTCCACGGCGTCGCCATCGGCAAGGGTGGTGACGGCGAAGTCGGCGGCGGGAACGATGTCGCCGTTGCGTTCCACGACGACGACGGCCGGATCATTGCCGCGTGCGCGCAGCATGGCTTCGATGGTCAGACCGTCGGCCAGAGAGAGTTGTTCTCCATTGATGATGATATTCATGGCGTAGCCTCTGGAACATTTTCAGTTTGAAACGCGTTGCGCTTCACTTCATGCGGCCTGTCGTTTCGCGGGAAAAGCGGGGTTTTTCCGCTGGGTTCGGGCCGGAAGGCGCTGTGTCGCCGCCGTGCGTTTTCCTTTTGCAAAGGCAAGACACGAGGCGGCGCGGATGCGCCGAAAAATAAAAAAAGCGCGTCCCGACGGATGGTGGGGACACGCTGCCTGCGAGAAGGCGTACGGTGATGTACGCCTTTTCCGCCCGTTGTGCATGCGGGCTGCCAGCTTCCCTACGTCAGTACTACCTGCCTCAGGTTCCGGGGTCAGGACGCTTACGCCCTTTCTCAGCCTGTTGTGGGCTCCCCCAGCCGGTAAGAGGAGTGTAGACCTGTGGGCCGCTGATTGCAAGTCCGGCAGAGAGCCGACGCCCCGCAAGGGCGCAATGCGCTTTTTTGAAATTCTCTGTCTGTAATTTCAATGTGTTATAGTTAGGTATGCTTTTTGCAATGTTCTCCTCGCCGGGACTCCGGCAAGGAGAGTGCGTCATGATCCTGACATCAAGAGTAATGCAGGGCCCCCTGTGCCGCCGCTGGTGCGCGGCTGTGGCCGCCGTCGTCATCATGGCCTTTGCCGTTCCGGCCCAGGCTGTTCGAATCAAGGATATCGCCACCTTTTCCGGCGTCCGCGACAACCAGTTGATCGGATATGGTCTTGTGGTGGGCCTGCAGGGAACGGGCGACAAGAAGGACTCGGTCTTTACCCTCAGTTCCATGAAAAACATGATGGACAAGATGGGTATCGGCCTTGATTCCACGTCGTTGAAGGTCAAAAACGTGGCGTCCGTCATGGTGACGTCCAAGATGCCTGTTTCTTCCAAGCCGGGAACGCGACTGGACGTCACGGTTTCGTCGGTGGGGGACGCGACCTCGCTGCTGGGCGGCGTGCTGTTGCAGACGGCCCTGAAGGGTGTGGACGGCAAGATTTATGCGCTGGCGCAGGGACCGCTGGTCGTGGGCGGTTATTCCGTTCAGGGCGCGGCGGCCAGCACACAGAAGAACATCAATACCGTGGGTCTGATTCCCGGCGGCGGCATTGTGGAACGCGGTATTCCGTTTGAATTCAATCAGCAGGATACGCTGACCCTCAATATGCGCACGCCGGACTTCTCCACGGCGCAGCAGATTTCCGAACGCCTGAACGCCGCCATGGGCGGCCCCTTTGCCAGGGCCGTGGACGCGGCGTCGGTGGAGATGCGCGTTCCGCCGCAGTACAAGAGCAATCTGGTGCCGCTTATGGCGTCGGTGGAAAATCTGGAAGTGACGCCGGATACCGCCGCCAAGGTCGTTGTGGACGAAAAGACCGGCACCGTGGTGCTCGGGCGCGACGTGCGTATTTCCCGCGCCGCCGTGGCGCACGGCAATTTGCAGATCACGGTACAGGAGAGCGAGCAGGTATCCCAGCCCGGACCCTTCTCGCAGGGGCAGACGGTGGTGACGCCGCAGACCGACATCAATGTGCGCGAAGAAAACCGCAAGCTCAACATGCTTGAAGGGGCGACCCTGCAGGAGCTGGTGGACGGACTGAACGCCATCGGCGCGACGCCGCGCGATCTTATTTCCATTTTGCGCAGTCTCAAGGCATCGGGTTCGCTGCATGCGGATCTGGAGGTGATCTAAATGAAGTCCACCTTTGATGACGCCATGTTGTCCGCCTCCTTCGGGAGGGTTCAGGGACAGGCTTCGGATTTGCGGAACAGCGTGCGCGGCCTGGGGCAGTCTTCGGCGGCCGGGCTTACGCAGGAACAGAAGAACCGTCGTTTGCGCGACGCCTGCGAGGGGTTCGAGTCCATCTTCATACAGAAGATGTGGCAGCAGATGCGCGCGACCCTGCCCAAGGAAGGTTTGCTCAAGGGGCGGGATGAAGCCTACTGGCAGGACATGTACGATCAGGAGCTGGCCAAGAGCATGACCAGCGCCGGCGGTATCGGTCTCGCCGACATGATGTTCGAGCAGCTGTCGCGCAATCTTGTTTCCGCGAGCCGCACGACGGCGACGGCCATGGCTCCCCGAAAGACGGCGTTTGCGGCGGATGCCGCTCCCCTGCTGCCCCCTGCGCAGGAGACGGCCGACGCGGGCGGCAAGGGGGCCGCCGTTGCGCCCGGCAAGGCCATGAGCGCTTCCATCTATGAAGGCGTCGCGCCGCAGGAAGGGCTTGTGCCGCAGGCGGCGCAGGATGCGCAGCAGGCACAGGCGACGGCGCAGGCGACCCCGGCCGCGGCGACGCCCGCCGCCGTACCGGCCGCGCCCGCGGTGCAGAATCCGCCGGAAGTCGAACAGGCGCTCGCGCTCCTGCGCTCCCGGCAGACGGTGCGTCATGTGGAGACGACCTCCGATTCGCGCCGGAGTCGTTCCCGTCGCAGTTCCCAGTTGACGGGCCTGCAACTGGCGCAGCAGGCGCAGCGGGAAGCGGGCGACAAGCTCGGCAACGGTATCCGTCCGGCCGCATTGTCCCGCCGCAGTCACAAGCCGTCCATGCCGACGGCCGGACAGCTGGCAACGGCCAATGCCAATGCCGCGCAGGCTCCGGCGGAATCGGCGCTGCCGCCTCTGACGGCCGCTTCCGCCGCTCCGGCGACCGCGGTTCAGGGCGCTCCGGCGGCGGCTGCCGCGCAGGCGGCCCCGGCGACGGTTGCGGCTCAGGCGACGCCGGAGCCGCAGGCGGAACAGCCGCATGTGCGGCGTGTGCGCTATACGACCAATTTGCCGAAGCAGAAGCGTCATACGGACAAGGAAGACCTTATCCGCGTCCTGAACATGGACAGCCCGCAACCCGGCATCGCCAACGCGGCGGGCATTGCCGCCTATCAGCAGCAGGCCGCCGCGGCGCAGACGCAGGCGCAGGGCAACCCCGCCATGCCCAACAGCCGGGCCCAGGCCGCGCGTGACAGCGCCGCCCTGAAGCAGATGATGGAAGCCAGGGAAGGCGGACAGGCCGGAACGCCGGTCGTGACGACCGGGCCTCTGGCGCCGCTGACGGGCGCGTAGAATGGTATGTTTTTTGCTAGTTAAACTGTAAAAACGGCACAATTTGCCGCTCGAAACCCGCCTTTGCCGCGGGCATCGCGAGGTCACCATGTATCAGAATATTTATGACTCTCTCTCCCGTCAGCATAAGGCGCTGCAACTGCTGGAAGGTCTGCTGCAGGAGGAATACGCCGTCCTGCGGCAGCGTGATACCAATGCCATCGCCGCGTTGCAGTTTTCCATACAGGAGCTGATTAGGCAGATTGCCGTTGAAAAATCTTCCATTGTCGCGGAACTGGCGGGCACGCGCGTGCTGGATTACGCGTCCATGCTGCCCGAAGAGCAGGGGGACGCCCTGCGCGCCGTGTACCGGCAGGTGGACGACGCCGAGCAGGAAACCGCCCGGCAGGCGTCCCGCAACGCGCAGTTCTCCCTGGCCCTGCTGGATCAGAGCAGCCGCAACCTGCTTGCGCTGACCAGCCATGTGGTGCCGCATCGTCTGGAAACCTACAGCCGCCACGGCGAGCTCAATAATTCGCGCCGCCACCCGCAGGCGGCCATTCTCAGCGGGAGGTTGTAAACCATGTTGAACAATCTGCTCAATATCGGCAAGACCTCCCTGCAGGCCTCGCAGGCGTGGATCAACGTTACCGGCAACAATATCGCCAATGCCGATACGGAAGGGTATTCCCGCCAGTATATCGATCAGCAGGACAACTACGCCATCAATTACCGGCCCGGCGAAATGGGCATGGGCGTCAACGCCCGTCAGGTCCTGCGCTATTACGACAGCTTTCTGGAGCAGTCCTACATCCGGCAGAATACCAATTCCGCGCGCTGGGATGAACAGGATAACCTGATGACCTCGCTGGAAACCCTGTTCAACGAGTCCAACCGTACGGGCCTGAGCTCCACGCTCAACAATTATTTCAAGGCCTGGAGCGATCTGGGGCTCTATCCCGACAGCACCGCCCATCGTGAAAGCCTGCTGTCCTATGCGGACAATCTGGGCGACATGTTCAGCAATACGGCCGCGCAGATCAGGAAGTTGCAGGAAGACATGAACGTCTCCATCAAGGAGACCGTGAGCCGCGTCAATGAAATTTCCCGCGCCATCGCCGATCTGAACCGGCAGATCACGGCCAACACCATCGACGGGGTGAATAATCCCAACAGCCTGCTGGATGAGCGGGATCAGCTGGTGCGCGAACTGTCCGAACTGGTGGACGTGCAGACCATCGACAACGGCAAGGGCAACTTCACCGTGCAGCTGACGACCGGCCAGCCGCTGGTGGACGGCGAGACGACCTATGATCTGGCCTATATGGACGGCCATGATCTGACGCAGTACCGGCTTGTGCCCAATGCCTCCTATACCGGCAAGGTCCAGTACGAGGGGACCGACGGCTTCGAGTATACGCTGGAAATTCTGGACGGCGCGACCGCGACCGATCCCAAGCAGTTCCGCGTGTCGCTGGACGGCGGCAAGACCTGGCTGAAGGGCGAGGACGGGCAGGAACTGCGCTTCGACATCACTGATGCCGACGGCGACGGTACGAGCGATCCCGTGAAGGTGAAGAATCTGACCATCTCCTTCACGGATATTTACCAGACCAACGTCGACGGGGATGTGGTGGACAAGGACGGCCATGTCCTGACATTTGATCAGGCGAAAGGAACGTGGGGCTATCCCGATCCTGCCGATCCCGCGCAAACGATCACGTCAAGCCCTGTTTCCGCGCTGGATACGGGCAACAAGTTCGACCTCGTGCCCAAGGATGCCCTGTACTGGATCGAGCCCACGCGCGGGCCGCAGAATGTGACGCCGCAGGTTTTCCTTGACGGCACGGACAACGGCAGCCGCGTGACCGGCGGCAAGATGGCGGCCTATTTCAATATCCGCGACGACAACTGCACCCGCTATCTCGACGAGCTCGACGCCACGGCCAAGAGCCTCATCTGGGAAGTGAACCGGCAGCACAGCCAGGGCGCGGGCCTGCAAAATTTCGATTACCTGATGGGTACGGAAAGCGTGGGCGACACCTCCAAGGCGCTGGGGAGCTGGCAGGCGCGGCTGACGTTCAGCGATCGTCTGGAAGCCGGGAGCATCCAGTTCCATTTTTATGACAAGACCACCGGCGACTATACCGGATCGGCAACGCTGAATTTCGATCCCGCCACCGAGAGCCTCGAGAACGTGCGGGACAATATCGAAAAGCTTGTGGATGCCGACGGCAAGCAGCTTTTGCAGGCCACCATTCAGGACGGACGCCTGAGCATCACCAGCAACAACGTCAACCAGCAGTTCGCCATGGGCGAGGATTCGTCCGGCCTCATGGCCGCGCTGGGGCTGAATACCTTTTTCTCGGGCAACAGCGCCGAGACGCTGGCCGTCAACGAGATGCTGCACATGAATACCGACTGGGTGGCGTCCGGGCAGGTCAACGGCGATCACGAAATCAATGTGGGCGACCCCATCACCGCCCAGGGCATCGGCGCCCTTGCCAACAAGGATGTGGTCATCAGCACCGTCTGGAAGACCATCGACAATCAGACCATTTCGGAGTTCTACGCAAATCTGGTGTCCGAGGTGGGTTCCGAGCGTCGCCTGAGCAAGACCAACAGCGAATATCACGATACGCTGACGCAGGACCTCTTCGAGCGTTCCCAGTCCGTTTCGGGCGTGAACCTTGACGAAGAACTGACGAACCTGATCAAGTATCAGCACTCCTATACCGCGGCGGCCAAGCTGATTACCACCGCGGATCAGATGCTGCAAACGCTGCTCGGCATCAAGCAGTAGCGGAGGACTTCATGGCCATTCGCATTACCCAGCAATATATGTACGGCTCCATGGTGGACGGTATGCAGTCCACCCTGAGCAGATATATGGAAAGCATGGAGCAGGGTTCCACGCAGAAGAAGGTGAACCGTCCTTCGGATGATCCCGCGGCCTATTACCGCATCCTGACCACCCGCGACTCCATTGACGAAACCAAGAAGTATCTGACCAACATCAACGAGGCCACCGGCTGGCTGGAGCTGACAGACTCCACCATGAACAGCCTGACAACCCTGATGCAGAGCATCAAGGCGCTCATGAATCAGGCCTCGACCGACTGCACCGCCGCAGAGCGCCAGATCATGGCCGATGAAGCCTGGCAGATGTTCGGCCAGATTCTGAACCTGTCCAATACGGAGTTCAACGGCAACAAGCTCTTTGCCGGGCACAAGTATGATGAAAGCGCCTTCGAGCAGGGGCTGGCCGTTTCCGTCTCCATGATGGACGACAGCAAGCCCGGCGACGAGGACTATGAAAATTCGCCCAAGAAGGCCTGGTCGGATGTCATTTCCGATGGACTGATCAGCGTCAGCGGTACCAGCGACTCCTCCATTGCCGTGCAGTTCCTCGAAAAGGGCACGCTTGATGCAACGGGATTTCATGTGGCGTCCGGCAACGATGAGGACGGCAATCCCTACGATGCGGACGGCGACGGCGCGCTGGCGTTCCGCTGGAGCAGCGACGGCGGCAAGACCTGGCAGACGGGCTCCCTGCCTGACGGGGCAAGCAAGATATCCGTCGGCTCCGGTGTGGAAATAGATTTTACCAAGTTCGTCGGGACGGCCACCACCGCGAATGTGACCACCACTCCGGCGACAGGCCCCGCCGTAACGGCCGAGGGCCTCGCCAGCGACGTTCAGGTGAAGTTCATTGGGACTGTTCCGGGCGGCGGCGACATTAATCTGACCACCACCGATCAGTTCACCTACCAGTACAGCACCGACGGCGGCGCGTCGTGGGTAACGGAAACGGCCAGCGCGACCGGCAATCAGCCGTTGCGCCTGCCCGTGGCCGGCGGATATATCGAGGTGGACGCAACGGGCTCCGCGGATACCATTGCGGCGAATTTTGAGGTAACGGCGCAGCCCGGCAATGTGCTCAGTATTTCCGCCGCCGAAAACACGGGCGACGACGAGTTCAGCACGGAAGACGGCACGGTCCTTTTCGTGAAGCCGACCGGCATCTATCAGGGCGATACCAACAATCCTCCGCCGCAGATCACCATCTCCAACACGACCGGCGTCTATGTGGGGAATTTGAAGGTCGAAACGGAAGGAACCTTCGGCAGCAACGTGCTGATCCGCTTTGACGGCGTGAAGCAGCCCGACGGCACCTTCAGCGGCAATATTCCCCTGACCGGCAATGATGAATTCGCCTATTCCTACAGTACCGACAACGGCACCACGTGGGTGACGGCCTATGCGCAGGCCACCGGCAACGGCAATCCCGGCAGCGGTCAGCCCCTGCGTCTGCCCGTACCCGGCGGGTTCATTGATATTGACGCGACCGCGACCGATCCCACCAATCCCACCAACAAGGACACCATTAACGCCGGGACGCAGGTGCTGATTCATCCCCGGCGTGCCGATCTCGGCTACGAGGTGATGAAGGATACCTACATTGACGTCAACCGCGTGGGCACGGAGGTTTTCGGCGGCTATTATGACGACAAGCCCGTGCTTTCGGATGACACCAACCTGTTCAACATCATGGGCGATTTTATCGCGGCGCTGGAGTTCAACAGTCAGGAAGGCTGCCAGGAGGCCTATTCCAAGCTGTCTTCCTGCCTGGAATATGTGACGACCCAGACTTCCCGTACCGGGGCTCTGGAAAACCGCGTCTCTCTGGCCTATGATGTCAACAACTCGACCCTGCTTTCGCAGGAAGAGGTCCTGAGCGGCACCGAGGACATCGATCTGACGGAGCTGCTGAGCAAGCTGACCCAGCAGCAGACGACCTATCAGACCGTTCTCATGGCGTCGTCCAAGATTATGAACATAGGTCTCATGAATTACCTCTAAGCCCGCGCTGCCTGTAGGACGACGGGCCACGTGTTCGGCGGACAACCCAGAACCAGGCGTTATACGCTTGTTACGGCTGTAGAACTATGGCACAAGACAAGACAATTGAGATTGATACCCGTTTGGGACGTCGCACTGTACAGACGGACAAAATCATTCATTTCCCGCGAGGCCTTGCCGGTTTCGAGAAGGAGCATGAGTTCGTCCTTCTGCAGGTGCAGCCCAATGCGCCCCTGCTGGTGCTGCAAAGCATCTCCAATCCGCATGTGGGGCTGCTGGTGGCGGATCCCTACAGTTTCCAGCCGGCCTACCCCGTGACCATCGGCGATGCGGATCAGGCGCTGCTGCGCTTGCAGCATGTGGACGACGCCGCCGTGCTCGTCACGGTCAGCATTCCTGAAGGCGACCCCGCCAACGCCCTGTTGAACCTGATGGGTCCCATTATCATTAATCACAGGAACTGCGTCGGTTTGCAGGTCGCCCAGATGGGCGACGGACCTGCGCAGGCCCGCATCGGCGATCATATGGGCGCGCGCGGCGCGGGCGAAATGCCGCAGCGGGACCTGCGCTTCACGCCCGTTCCCCCCGACAGCGAGCAGGATGCTTCCAGGGAGTAGCGCATTTTGCCTTTGAAAAAGGCGGGACGCTCTAAATCGTTCTTCTGGGGGGAAGGAAACCCCCTTGGCTAGCGCACAAGGGGCCCAGCCTTTCCGCAGGAAAGGCGTTCCCGTAATTCTTCCCCCCGAGCCCCCCATCCTTCCCCCAACGCGCTTTAGAGCGTTTCACCTTTGAAAAAGGTGAAATGCGAGGCGGCGGCACAGCGCCGCCCGGCCCAAAGTGAGCGGAAAAACCGCGTTTTTTCCGCGAAACGACAGGCCGTATGGTTTGAAACGCGCAGCGTTTCAAACTGAAATTGCTCGAGGATTATCCGAACACAGGAGTTTTCATGGCTTCATCCATTGTTTATTCGCTCTGCGGCATGTGCAATACGCGCTGTCCCGTGGAAATTCATTGCGAGGATTCCGGGCCGCGCTGGATTTGCGGCAACAGGCATCTTGGTCCCGGTACGGCCCTGTGCCCGCGCGGGGCCGCCGGTCTGGGCCTGTATGCGGACGACGAACGCCCGCAACAGCCGCTCATCCGCGAAGGCGAACGCGGCCAAGGGCGCTGGCGCGCCGTGAGCTGGGACGAGGCGCTGGACCATACCGCCGCGCGCCTGCGGGCCGTCATGGATCAGTACGGCCCGCGCAGTCTGCTTTTTTCGGAGCGTCCCGGCCCGTACTCCGATCTGAGCAAGGCCTTTGTCCGCGGCCTCGGTTCGCCCAATCACAGCAATCACGACGACGCCTGCGCCCACAATGTCAATCAGGCGGCCTACAGCCTGACCGGCTCCGGGCGCTCGCAATGGCGTTACGATTACAAGAATTGCCGTCATATCGTCGTACAGGGACGTAATCTGCTGGAATCACTTCAGGTCGGCGAGGTCAACAACGTGCTGGCCGCGCTGGAAAAAGGCTGCCGCCTCACCTGCATGGACGTGCGCCCCACCGTCACGGCCGCCCATGCGGACCGCTTCATCTGTCTTCGTCCGGGAACAGACCTTGCCTTCAATCTCGGCATACTGCACACGCTGATTGCCGAAAAGCTCTACAATGCGTCCTTTGTGGCGGAATACGTCAAGGACTTCGAGGCGCTGGCCGACTTTGTGCGCCCCTGTTCCGCCATCTGGGCCGCCGGGGAATGCGGCGTTTCCGCCGAGGAGATTGTCACGCTGGCCCGGCAGCTCGCCGAAGCCGCGCCCGCCGTCATCTGGCACGGCGGCTGGATGAGCACGCGCTACGCCCAGTCGTTCATGACATGCCGCACCGCCTATCTCATCAACGCGCTGCTGGGTTCGTTCGGTAGCGAAGGGGGACTTATCCTCAACGCCGGCGCAAAGGACGCCGGACGCAAGGGATTGCGCTCCTTTGCCTCGCTCTACCCCGCGCCCGCGGAGCCCCGCGCCGACGGCGTGGGCTGGAAGGAACCGGCCTTTGCCCCCGGCTCAAGTCTGCTGCACAAGTCCTTTCAGGCGGCCGTCACCGGCGATCCCTATCCGCTCAAGGCCTATATGACCCTGAAGCACGATCCGTTGAGCGCCATGCCCGATCCCGAAGCGCAAAAGGCCTGTCTCGCCCATTTCGATTTTCTGGTAAGCCTGACGTTTTCCTGGTCGGATACGGCATGGTTCAGCGACGTTGTCCTGCCCATGCCGTCCTTTGTGGAGCGGGGTTCCCTGCTTCAGGTCAAGGGCGGCGCGCGTCCCATGATTCTCCGGCGCAGTCCCGCGGCCGCGCCGCGCCACGACACGCGGCCGGAGTGGTGGATTCTGGGACAGCTGGCCCGACGTCTGGGCCTGCCGGAACTGGCCTTCGATACGCTGGAGGACCTCTGGCGCTTCCAGCTGGAAGGCACGGACATCCGTCTGGAGGACTTCCGGCACGGGGCCGTATCCCTGAGCGAAACGCCCATCAATCCCGGCCCCCGCTTCAAGACCGCGTCGGGCAAGATCGAGGTGCTGTTCACCCCGTGGGAGGAAGCCGGAATTCCCTCCCTGCGGCCGTATGAGTCTCCCGCCCGCCCCGGGCCGGAGGAATTCCGTCTGATTGTGGGGCGGCATGCCTGCCACACGCATTCCCACACGCAGAACAACCCCTTGCTGCATGACAAGGTGCCCGTCAACGAAGCCTGGATTGCGCCGGAGCGCGGGCGGGCGCTGGGCCTTGCCGACGGCGGCATGGCCGTCATGCGCTCGGCCGCCGGTCACAGCGGCCGGATTCGGGTACGCTTCACGCCCGGCATGAATCCCGACGCCGTGTTCATGCTGCACGGTTTCGGGCACACGCTGCCGGTGGAAAGCCGGGCGCGCGGTCTCGGCCTGGCGGATCAGCGCTTCATGTGCGGCGGTCTGACAAAGGAAGATGAACTCGCGCACGGTCTGGCGTTGCAGGATCATTTTGTACGGCTACTCCCCTGCACGGATACCCCCGCAAAGGAAGACTAAGATGACGACCCTGAGCATTCTCCTTGACGAACGCCGCTGCATCAACTGCAAGGCCTGCGAAATTCACTGCCGCCAGTGGCACGGCCTGCCCATGTCCCTCTGTCGTCACGCGGGGGAAGCGCCCCGCGCGGATGCGGAAGGCGTCGTCCGGCTGCGTACGGGCTTTCTGCATTGCGTCCAGTGCCCCCGGCCGCACTGCCTGCCCGCCTGCACCCATGACGCCATGCGGCTTGACGAAGACGGCATCGTCCATATCGACGCCGAACGCTGCGTCGGCTGCGGCGACTGTCTTGCCGCCTGCCCCTATCACGCCCTGCAACAACATCCGCAAACAGGCAAGGTCTTCAAATGCGACTTGTGCGCGGACAGACGCGCCCGGGGCGAAGAACCCGCCTGCGTTGCCGGATGCCTGACGCACGCCCTGCGCCTGAGCGACGACCCCGAAGACTACAAGCACGCGGGCAGGGAAGTCGCCCGCGCCCTCAAGCTGTTGCGAAAGTAGAGAGAGGAGAGAAGTGGTGTGTTGGGGGGAAGGAAACCCCCTTGGCTAGCGCGCAAGGGGGTTTCCTTCCCCCCAAGCCCCCCATCCTT
>CAJMRA010000025.1 GCA_905215675.1 uncultured bacterium
CGCGGAAAAAACGCGGTTTTTCCGCTCACTTCGGGCCGGGCGGCGCTGTGCTGCCTTTCCTTTTTCACAGAAAAAAATGCTCTTGTCGCCGCGGCGTGAGGTCGGTATGCCGAAAAATTTCCCGCAATGCTGTGCGGCGGCACACAAAATCGCCACATTCTCGCTGTTCCCGGCACGGCAGACGGCGTGCCTGCGGGGCTGCCCGCCATCTCGCGCTTTACCTTTTTAATGGGAAAACGCTCATGACGCGCCGGCTGAGGGGGTTCCCCTCCCCCTGAATCTCAATCCTCAACCTGTCGTTTCAAAAAGCACAAAGGGCGGACAGGGATCGCTCCCTGTCCGCCCTTTGTGGCGATTTTTCCGTTCAGCTCTAGGCGTTCTTCATATCGGTCAGCAGCCGCGTCAGGGTGTCGGCCTGCTGCTGCAACTGTTCCAGCGCCGTCATGGCCGTGTGCATGGCCTCGGACGTACGGGCGGAAAGCTGATTCACTTCCATGATGGAACGGTTGATCTGCTCGGAGGCCGCGGACTGTTCCTCGCTGGCCGTGGCAATGGCCCTCACCTGATCGGCGGAGCCGTCCACCATCTGCACGATTTCCTGAAGCGCCTGGCCGGACTGGTTGGCCAGCTCCGTCGCCTCGGAAATGATATCGACGGACTTGTCCACCTGTTCGCGACTCTTGTTCGTGCTGTCCTGAATGGCGCGAATGGCGTTCCCCACATCGGCGGTGGAAGCCATGGTCTTTTCGGCCAGCTTGCGCACCTCGTCGGCGACGACGGCGAAGCCGCGCCCCGCTTCACCGGCACGGGCCGCCTCGATGGCCGCGTTGAGGGCCAGCAGGTTGGTCTGATCGGCGATATCGGAAATAACGGCCATGATGCGGTTGATGGCCTGCGCCTGTTCGCCGAGGATATTCATGTCGTCCTTGAGCTGGCGCGTCTGGTCATGCACGGTCTGGATGGCCGTCACGGCCTTCTGCACCACCTCTTCGCCGCTGTTGGCCTTGTCGCGGGTCTGGCTGGACGCCGTGGACGCCGTGTCGGCATTGTTGGCCACCTCCAGCACGGTGGCGTTCATCTGCTCCATGGCCGTCGCCGTTTCGGACAGACGGGATGCCGACTGCTCCGCTCCGGCGTTGGAGGTCTGTACCTGCTCCGTCAGATTGGCCAGCGCCGAGTTGATATTGTCCACGACGCCTTCGATCTGCGCGGCGGCGGCCAGCATACCTTCCCGCTGGGCGCGCTCGGCCCGGTCCCGCGCCTCGCGCGCGTCCTCCATGGCCTGCCGCGCCTCCTGCGTCTTGGCGTCGGCTTCGGCGGTCTTGTGTTCGGCCAGCGTGATATTCTTTTGCAGCCGATCGATCATGGAACGCAGCGAATCGGCCAGCAGGCCCATGTCGTCCTTGCCGCAAACGGGCAATTCCTCCTTGCTCATGGGATCCGCCGCCACGACTCCCGCGTAATGGGTAATCTGCTTGACGGGACGCCCGATGCGGATGCCGATAATCAGCGAAAGCACCAGCTGGAACAGCAGGACAAGACAGGTCGCCACCAGCGTATTGCGCACGGCGTCGTCGCGCAGCTTGAAAATCTCGGTAACCGGCGCGCCGATAAACCATATGCCCACGGTTTCGCCCTTGTTGTCGCGCATGGGCCAGTAACAGGAGGCATACTTGAAGCCGAACAATTCGGTGATCGTAAAGAAATTTTCGCCCCGCTTGAACACGGCGTCCAGCACGGCCGGATCCGACACCCTGGTGCCGATGGCCCGGGAGCCGTCCGCCTGAAGCAATGTCGTCTGCACGCGGGTATCGTTCTTGAAGATGGTGGCGTCCAGTCCGGTCAACTTCTTGAGATCATCCACATAGGCGGGCTCGGAAAGCGCCCGGCCGATGGAAATGCTGCCCACGATCTTGCCGTCCGGGGAATATACGGGCGCGGAAGCGCGCAGGGTGAAGGGAACAATCGTGCCCTGCACGATATCGACGTTGGCAGTTCCGTCCCGCAGGGCGCGCATGACGGTCTCCTGACTGGAAACATCGTCGCCGTGCCTGTCGGAATGGCCGCGCCCCATGACGGTACCGCGGGCGTCGGTAATGGTGCAGAAATCGCTGACGGAAACTTGCTGCAAATGCCGCGCAAAGGCCTGCACGGCGGGAACGTCGCCCTTTTGCAGGGCCTCGACGACGACGCCGTTTTCCGCCCCCATGGACGCGAGGCGCACAAAGGAATAGCCGGTTCGCGTATTGTAGGTATCCACCATCCGTTGCAGACGCATCACGCTCTGCTCGATACTGGCATACAGGGCGTTACCCATAAAATGGATGCTGACCCCGAACAGGACGCAGCCCAGCAAGAGCAACGCCGCAAAAATACTAAAAATATATTTATGCGTAAGCGTAACGGTAAAGCGCATTCCTACCCCCCATTGAACAGGACGACGCCGCAGGAACGTTCCGGTCCGGCACTCGCCCGTGCTACAGAACAATAACCGACAATAAAGGCTCCCAGGATACAGACAATCTGCCTCCCGCCGCAAGCCTGTTGCTGCAAGGTCGCTTACTATACTCCTAATCAGGGAGGATATACTAGTATCAGGGCGCGCGCAAGCATCGCCCGACATGTTCAGGGAAGAACCGAAGCCCGCCTTTCCCCGAAAAAAAGAGCGTCCCCCGCGAGGAGGACGCCCCAAAGGACACGCCGTTCCCGGCCGGGAGAGAAATTCTCCCGGCACGGGCTGCACGGCGTCTAGAGCAATTTCAGTTTGAAACGCTGGGCGTTTCAAACCATACGGCCTGTCGTTTCGCGGAAAAAACGCGGTTTTTCCGCTCACTTTTGGCCGGGCGGCGCTGTGCCGCCGCCTCGCGTTTTACCTTTTTCAAAGCTAAAACGCTCTATCCCTGTTCTGTAACCGGTACGCCATAGGCGTCGGCGGAGTTTTCGACATCATCCGGCAGCTTTTCCCGGCCGCCGAGACGTGCAAGCCACAGGGTGCTCAGGAAGCTGATGACGGCCGCAACCAGCAGGTAACCGCACAGGTACCAGGGCTGTCCGTCGTTCCCCTTGACAAGAAGCGTCGCAACCATGGGCGTAATGCCGGACGCGAAGATCCCGGAGAACTGATAGATGAAGGACACGGCGGAATAGCGCACCGTGGGCTCGAAACTCCCCGAAAACATGCTGGACATGGTGGCGTAGGCCGCGCCGTAGATGATACCGAAGGGAACCGCGATCACCAGGAAGACCAGCAGCAGATTATGGCTGTAGTTGTGCAGGACCCAGAAGCTCGGGAAAGCCGTGACGCCCAGCAGCAGCGCCGCCACTGCAAAGATACGCATCCGGCCCAGCTTGTCGGCCTTCATGCCCCAGAAGGGAATGGCAACCGCCATGACCGCCGCCGCGGCCACGATGATGAACAGACTGTGCGTCTTGTCCACGCCGCAGGAAGCCGTCAGATAGGTCAGGGAAAACACCCCGAACACATTGAAGGCGATGCCTTCCACAAAGCGTGCGCCCACGCAGGCGGTCAGCGTCTTGGGATAGTGCTTGAAGGCCGCAAGAATGGGGTACTTGACCTTGTCGCGCTTTTCCTTGTCGGCGGCGAAGTCCTTTGTTTCCGCCACGGACAGGCGGATGTAGGCGCCCACGGCCACCAGCACGGCGCTCAGCAGGAAGGCTATACGCCAGCCCCACATGAGGAAGGCTTCGTCGGACAGGAGGAAGGACAGGATGCCGATGACGCCGGAAGCGAGCATGAGGCCCAGCGCAAGGCCCACCTGCGGCAGGCTGCCGTAGAAGGCGCGCTTTTCCGGCGGCGCGGATTCAAAGGCCATGAGCACGGCGCCGCCCCATTCGCCGCCGATGCCGATGCCCTGCGCCAGACGGCAGATAACCAGCAGTATCGGCGCCCAGATGCCGATGGTGTCATACGACGGCACAAGACCGATACCCACCGTGGCGACGCCCATGATTTCCAGCGTCAGCACCAGCATTTTCTTGCGGCCGAGCTTGTCGCCGAAATGCCCGAAGATGACGCCGCCCAGCGGCCGCGCAATAAAGCCCACGGCAAAGGTGGCAAAGGCCAGCACGGTGCCGACGGTCGGGTCCGCCGTGGGGAAATAAATCTTGTTGAAGACAATGCCCGCAACAACGCCGTACAGGAAAAAGTCATACCATTCGATGACGGCGCCTATCAGCGAGGAGACAACCACCCGGCGCAGGTTCGCGCCGCAGAATTGAGGATTGGCAGCAGTACTCATGGGAGCTCCTTACGAAAGATTGAGGACCTTGCGGGCATTTTCGTACATGACCTTGGCGCGCACATCGTCGGGCAGGGGGAAGCCGGCGTAGGCGTCAAGGGCATCGTCCAGCTCGATAAAGGGATGAGCGCTGGCAAAAAGCACCTTGTCGGGAATGGTGTGGCACATGGCGTCCACAAACACGTCGCGCATGGGCGCGCGCTCATACTCCGAGAAGTCCATGTAGACGTTGGCATTGCGCAGGCAGGCGTAAATGCATTCGTTCACATACGGATAGCCGCCGTGGCTCATGATCAGGGTCAGCTCGGGGAAGTCGCGGGCGACCTTGTCCACGTCGCGGGGGTCGGCATATTCCATGATGGCCCCGGGCACCTGCGGCGGGGGAGCCATGGTGATGAAGACCGGAATGCCCAGCTCGGCGCACTTGGTATAAATGGGATAGAAACGGGCTTCGGAAGCGGGAATATGGGCCAGATAGGGATCAATGGCGATCCCCTTCATGCCGTACTCTTCCACGACCTTCACGATTTCACGCACCGCCCCCATTTTCTTGTGCGGATCAATGCCCCAGAAGCCTACAAACTTCTTGGGATACGCCCGGCAGAACTCCAGCACGCTGCCGTTATTGGCGGGGAAACCGTACGTCGTTTCCGCATCGCGGCCGGTAATGACGCCCAGCTCCACGCCGATGGCGTCAAGATGCTCCACAATTTCCGGCAGGCTCTGAGGCTTGCGCGCCTCAAACCCGATGACTTCGCATGCGGCCTTGAACATGGTGCTGTTCTTGATGCCGTTGATGATTTCCGGCGTATTGGGCCTGAAACGAAAATCGATGACCTTCATGGCGCACTCCTCTGCAAATGTTGGCCGCGGGGCGGCAGACGTTCCCGCGGCAAAAAAAGGGACTTCGGGAACAACCCGACACGCGCGGACACGTGTCGTGAAACGCCTGCTTCCTCGTTTTTTCCGGTGGGTTTTCTGGGCAGCCACTGTGAAAAAAAATGCCGTTTCACCCCTTCACTTTCGGGATGCAAAAAGCGTCATATGCCGCTTACACACAGTACTGCTGAAATTTTCAACACGAAAAAGACTGTTTCATTCTTTATGAGCGACGATGACATATCGTTCTTATGTACTCATAAAAACATATCTTTTTACGAACACCATGTACTGAGTAAAAAGTATCTTTGCGTCTCTGCCATGAAACATGGCTCATGCAAAATTGCGAACTTTTTCTCAAGCTGGAAGCAAGCTCTTTCTTGCTCTCTACCTGCTGAAAAAATTTTTTTCAATAACACTGCTGGGTTGTATAGCTAGTATGCACGATAATAATAATTATTAGCGTTTTACAAATGCATTTTTGCATCATTTTTGCGTACGCCGATATTCGGACAGACAGAAGGAGAATCTCCTTCGTATCCGTACGAAATAAACGTCCGTTCGCCATTTCCGGCACGAACAGGCCCATGTTTATGATGCAAAAACGCATCTCAGAAAAGAGAGAAACAGAAGATAAAATTTTTTTTAATGCAAATATGCATCATTTGAGATGGCTTCAAGAATATGTGAAAAAATTAACTATAAATACCGGTATATTACGAAAATGGCACATCCTGTGCTTTAGAGGGAGCACAAGGCGCACGGACGCCTCCCAATCAAGGCAAACCAACACCAGGAGTGTTACCCATGTCTCAGACCACGTGCGAATGCAGATCTCCCCAGGAACAGCGTCTTCTCGACAAAATCGAAGGCAAGGTGGACAAGTTCCGCGCTACTCATGAACGCGTCTTCAAGATGCTGGAGCGCTTCGACGGCATGAAGCCCCGCATCGATATCGAACGCGCCCTCTACTTCACCCAGTCCATGCAGGAAACCGAAGGTCAGCCGCTGGTGCTGCGCTGGGCCAAGGCGCTGATGCACATCGCCAAGAACATCACCGTCTATGTTCAGGACGATCAGCTGCTGCTGGGCCGCGCCGGTTGCGACGGCCGCTACGGCATCCTGTACCCCGAACTGGACGGCGACTTCCTCGACATGGCCGTGCGCGACCTGCCCACCCGCGCCACCTCGCCCGCGACCATCACGCCCGAAGACGCCAAGCGCGTCATCGAAGAGATTGCCCCCTACTGGAAGGGCAAGACCTATCATGAAGCGCTCAACGCCGCCCTGCCCCCGGAAATTCACAAGCTGACCTACGATGATCCCAAGGGCCTCATCTCCCGCTTCATCGTCAACGAAACCTCCTCCTTCCGCTCGTCCATCCAGTGGGTGCACGACTACGCCAAGGTGCTCAAGCGCGGCTTCAACGACATCAAGCGCGAAGCCGAGGAAAAGCTCGCCGCCCTTGACCCCATGAGCGCCAAGGACATGTGCGAAAAGAAACCCTTCCTTGACGCCGTGGTCATCGTCTGCGACGCCATCGTGCTCTGGGCCAAGCGCCATGCCGTGGAAGCCCGCAAGGTCGCCGAAAAGACGACCGACCCCGTGCGCAAGGCGGAACTGCTGCGCATGGCCGAAAATGCCGAACACGTGCCCGGCGAACCCGCCCGCGATTTCTGGGAAGCCTGCCAGAGCCAGTGGTTCACGCAGATGTTCTCCCGTCTGGAACAGAAGACCGGCACCACCATTTCCAACGGCCGCATGGACCAGTACCTCTATCCCTACTATGAACAGGGCATCAAGGACGGCTCGCTGGACGACAAGAAGGCCATCGAACTGATGGAATGCATGTGGGTGGGCATGGCCGAATTCATCGACATGTACATCTCCCCCTGCGGCGGCGCCTTCAACGAAGGCTATGCCCACTGGGAAGCCGTGACCGTGGGCGGCCAGACCCCCGACGGCCGCGACGCCACCAACGAACTGACGCACCTCATCCTGAAATCCAAGCGGGAATTCCCGCTGCACTATCCCGACCTGGCGGCCCGCATCCACTCCCGCGCCCCCGAATCCTATCTGTGGGACGTGGCCGAAACCATCAAGGACGGCTCCGGCTTCCCCAAGCTCATCAACGACGAAGAAGTCGTGCCGCTGTACGTTTCCAAGGGCGCGACCTTTGAGGAAGCCCTGGATTACGCCGTGTCCGGCTGCACCGAAGCCCGCATGCCCAACCGCGACACCTTCACCTCCGGCGGCGCCTACATCAACTTTGCCGCCGCCGTGGAAATGGTGCTGCGCAACGGCCGCATGAAGAAATACGGCGATCAGGTACTCGGCGAGGAAACCGGCGATCCGCGCAAATTCAAGACCTGGGATGAATTCTGGAACGCCTATGTGGCCCAGCACCTGCTCTTCCTGCGCACGGCCTTCATCCAGCAGCACATCGTCAACAACCTGCGCGCCCAGCACTTCGCCCAGCCCATGGGTTCCGCCCTGCACGATCTGTGCATGAAGCACTGCATCGACCTGCATCAGCCCCACATCCCCGAAGGCGTGGACTACGGCTATTTTGAATACATGGGCCTCGGCACGGTGGTGGACTCCCTGTCCGCCATCAAGAAGCTGGTCTTCGAGGAAAAGAAGATCACCATGGACGAGCTGATCAGCGCCATCGACGCCAACTTTGAAGGGTACGACGACGTGCGCGCCCTGCTCAAGTCCGCTCCCTGCTACGGCAACAACGACATGTACGCCGACAGCATCGGCCGCGAAATCGACCGCATCTCCGTGGAATTCGCCCACAAGTACAGCGAAAAGGACCTGGGCATGTACTACAACGTGCGCTACGTGCCCTTCACCTCGCATGTGCCCTTCGGCAAGGTTGTTTCCGCCACGCCCAACGGCCGCGTGGACTGGTTCCCGCTGTCCGACGGTTCCTCCGCCTCGCACGGCGCCGACGTGCACGGCCCGACCGCCGTCCTGCTCTCCAACTACAACACCAAGAACATGGGCATGCGCGACCGCTTCGCCCGCATGCTGAACATCAAGTTCACGCCCAAGTGCGTGGAAGGCGAACAGGGCACGGAAAAGCTCGTGTCCTTCATCCGCACCTTCTGCGACCTGAAGCTGTGGCACGTCCAGTTCAACGTGCTTAACAAGAGCACGCTGCTGGCCGCCCAGAAAGATCCCCAGAAGTACCGCAACCTCATCGTGCGCATCGCCGGCTACAGCGCCTACTTTGTGGATCTGTCGCCCGATCTGCAGAACGACCTGATTGCCCGTACGGAACACGACACCATGTAGCGTCTGGATGCCCGGAGGAAGATGCATGGCTCCGCATTCTTCTTCCGGGCTTTGCCCCGCATGAACAGAAAAGGCCGCCGCGACGTTGCGGCGGCCTCTTGCGATTTTTTCGGCAACCTTTTACCTTTGGGCGGTGATTCAATGGTCGAGAACAACAACGCGCAGGGCATTGTCTTCAATATTCAGAAATATTCCGTTCATGACGGGCCGGGAATACGTACCATTGTCTTCACCAAGGGATGCAGCCTGCGCTGCCGCTGGTGCAGCAACCCCGAATCCCAGCATCGGGAACCGGAACTCGCCTACAACAAGGGCCGCTGCCTCGGCGTCGACAAATGCACCCGCTGTTTCAAGGCCTGTCCGCACGACGCCCTCTCGCGCACGGAGGACGGCTTCGTCGCCATCGATCGCGGGAAGTGCCGCGGCTGCGATCGCCCCTGCGCCGACGCCTGTCCGGCTCAGGGCATCATCGTCTACGGCAAGACCTACACGGCGGCGGAAGCGCTCAAGGTCGTGCAGGAAGATTCCATGTTCTACGCCCGTTCGGGCGGCGGGCTGACCATTTCCGGCGGAGAACCCCTCCTGCAGGGCGATTTTGCGCTGAATCTGCTGCGGCTTGCCCGCGAACGGCACGTCAAGACCTGCATAGAAACCTGCGGCATGGTCGATCCCGAAATCATGCGGGAAGCCGGGCAGTACCTCAATTACGTGCTGTTCGACATCAAGCACATGAATCCCGAAGTCCACAAGGAACATACGGGCATGACCAACGAGCGCATCCTGGAAAATTTCAGGATGCTGGTGGAGACCTACCCGGATCTGCCCGTCACGGCCAGGACGCCCGTCATTCCCGGCTTCAACGATCACGGGCCCGACGTGCGCGCCATATGCGAATTTCTCAAACCCTTTACGCGTGTCCGGTACGAACTGCTGCCCTATCATCGTCTGGGAACGCAAAAATATCTCTTTCTCGACAGAGTCCCCCCCATGGGAGACGTAACGCTGGATGACAAAAAATTCTCCGCACTGCGCAAAATTGCCGTGGCCACACTGGGCGATCGCGTCCAGATTCCTCGCTGACGCGCGCCCCGGAATGCAGCCTCCGGCAGCCCTCTCCCCCGGGAGGGATCTGCCGGAGGCATACCTCCCTGTACCCCGTTTTCCCGTCGCCGATTTTTCCGTCCGTTCCCCCCTCCGGCCGGCATTCGTTTCAAATCACGCGCCACCCCGCATTCCGTCCCGTTCGTACGGCGTCGGCAGGCGTCCCCGCCTCCGTGACACGTTTTCCCGCCCGCATCGGCTCAGGAGGGTCCCGTGATTACCATTCATAAATATTTTACCTCCATCCTTGATACGATTTCCGACGGCGTGTTCATCTCGGACGCCGCGGGGACGACCCTTTACGTCAATCGCATGTATGCCCAGCTCTCCGGCATGAGCGAAACGGAACTGCGCGGCAAGAATGTGCGCGAACTCGTCGATGAGGGCGTCTTTGACCGCGCCCTCAATCCCGAGGTCGTCCGCACCGGCAAACCGGCGACCTACATGCAGAAGCTCAAGGACGGAAAAAACGTCGTCATCTCCGGCGTTCCGGTCTTTGACGAAAAAGGCAGGGTCTGTCTTGTCGTCACCTACGTGCGCGACGAGACGCGGCTTGCCCAGCTCAATGAGCAAACCGGGGAACAGCGACGCCAGATCAAGGAAATCAACGACAAGCTGGCCTTTGTGGCCAAATCCCAGGGGCGCGACCTCGAACCGGCCTTCACCAGCCGGGCCATGCAGGAGGTGGCCGCGGAGCTGCAACGCTATGCCGTGACGGACGCGACGGTGCTCATCATGGGCGAAACCGGCGTGGGCAAGGATGTGTTCGCGCGCATGACGCATCGCTGGAGCAAACGCAAGGACAAGATCCTGCTCAAGGTGGACTGCGGCGGCATCTCCGAAACCCTGACGGAATCGGAAATTTTCGGTTACGCGCCGGGGGCCTTTACGGGGGCTTCCAGCAAGGGCAAACCCGGCTACTTTGAAATTGCGGACGGCAGCACCATCTTTCTGGATGAAATCGGCGAACTGCCCCTTTCCATGCAGACGCGGCTGCTGCGCGTATTGCAGGACAACGAAATCGTGCGCGTGGGCAGCTCGCAACCCCGCAAGGTGGACGTGCGCATCATCGCCGCCACCAACCGCAATCTTGAGGAATGCGTGGAAGCCGGCACCTTTCGCCGTGACCTGTTCTACCGGCTCAATGTCGGCACGGTACGTATTCCGCCCCTGCGCGAACGCCCCGAGGACGTCCGCGTCCTGGCGGAATATTTCCTGCGGCAGTTTACCGCCAAGTACCGGAAAAAGATGACCTTCATGGACATCACCCTGGACATGATGACGCGCTACCGCTGGCCGGGCAATGCCCGCGAACTGCAAAACATGGTGCACAGCCTCGTCATCACGCGGCAGGGCCCCATGCTCTCCCCGCGGGATCTGCCGTCCGCCATCAGCGGCCTGAGAGACGAACAGGGCGAACCCCTCGACGCCGTTCTCATGCGCCCCCGCCCCCTCAAGAGCGTCATGGCCGACATGGAACGCGAATTTCTGCGCCGCGCCATCGAAGTGCACGGCTCCATCCGCAAGGTTGCCGAAATGTTTCAGGTCAATCGCAGCACCATCTTTCGCAAGCTGCATGGGGAAAACGACAAGACCAACGAAGGAAAACAATCATGATGAATCCGCAGTTGCAGGCGCTGCTCCACAAGGCGGAAGAACTGGCCCGCGAACGCCGTCATGCGCTTCTGACGGCGGAACACCTGCTGCTTGCCGCCGCCGGGGATCCCGACGCCCGGAACCTGCTGTCGGCCTACGGCGTCGGAGTGACGCTGCTGCGCATCGAAATGGCCGATTATCTGGAAACTCATGTGGCGCGCCTCCCGACGCATGTGCTGTCGGAACCGCTGCCCCATGACGCATCCCTGATACGCGCCCTGCGGACGGAGGGGCTTGACGCGCCGTCCTTTGCCGACGCGCTGCGCGCGCTGCTGGCGACCCTCCTGCGCGATGAACGGGGCTTTGCCGCCTACTGCCTCATGCGGCAGGGGCTCACCGTCCAGACGCTGCGCCTCCCGCCGACGCCGCCGCAAGAGACGCCGCCGGAGCGGGCCTTTGCGCCCGCCGGGCGGGATGCTTCGGCCCCCTCTCCCGAAGAGGCCCTGAAAACCTATGCCGAGGACCTTACCGAACGCGCCCGCCAGGGACGGCTGGATCCGCTGGTGGGACGGGAAAGGGAACTGGAACGCGCGCTGGAAGTATTGTGCCGCCGCCGCAAGAACAACCCGCTGTTCGTGGGCGACGCGGGCGTGGGCAAGACGGCCATGGCCGAAGGTCTGGCGCTGCGCATCGTCGAGGGGCGCGTGCCGCCCCGCTTCCGCAATCTGCATATCTATGCGCTGGATATGGGCCGCCTCATGGCCGGAACCCGCTACCGGGGAGATTTCGAAAGCCGCCTCAAGGCCATTGTGGACGCCCTCAAGGAACGCAGGGACGCCGTCCTGTTCATAGACGAACTCCATACGCTCGTGGGCGCGGGCGCGACGGCCGACAGCGCCATGGACGCATCCAACCTACTCAAGCCGGCCCTGGCCCTGGGACAGCTGCGCTGCATGGGGTCCACCACGCACGAGGAGTTCCGGCGCTGTCTGGAAAAGGACAAGGCGCTCGCCCGCCGCTTCCAGCGCATCGACATCGGCGAGCCCACTCCGGCCCAGTGCGTGGCCATTCTGGAAGGCCTTACCCCCCGTTACGCCGAGCATCACGACGTGACCTATCCCCCCTCCGTCCTGCGCGCCATGGTCGATCTGTCGCTGCGGTACCTGCATGATCGCATGCTGCCCGACAAGGCCATCGACGTCATGGACGAATGCGGCGCGTTCGTCTCCATGCAGCCGCGCCACACGCCCGGTCTGCCCGTGCGCGTGCGCGACGTGGAAAAGGTCGTCGCCCGCATGGCGGGCGTCCCGACGCACAGCGTCTCCCTGCGCGAACGGGTCCGTCTGGCTTCGCTGGAAGAAGACCTGCGGCGGGAAATCTTCGGACAGGACGACGCTGTGCGAGCCGTCTGCAAGGCTATCCTGCGTTCCCGGGCCGGATTCGGCGGTTCGCGGCGTCCCGCGGGGGCCTTTCTGTTCTGCGGCCCCACGGGCGTGGGCAAGACGGAACTTGCCCGCGCGCTTGCCCGGCTCCTCGGACTGGACTTTCTGCGCTTCGACATGAGCGAATACATGGAGGGACACAGCGTCTCCCGCCTGATCGGCGCGCCTCCCGGCTATGTCGGCTATGAACAGGGCGGCCTGCTGACGGACGGCGTCCGCCGCCATCCCCACTGCGTGCTACTGCTGGACGAGCTGGAAAAGGCGCATCCCGATATTTTCAACATCCTGTTGCAGGTCATGGACGATGCAAGCCTGACCGACGCGCTCGGCCGTCGTACCGACTTCCGGCATGTCATCCTGATTATGACCTCCAATGCCGGCGCGTACGAAATGCAGCGCGCCACGGTCGGCTTTGCCGGGCGCAACCCGGGAGAGGCGGCCCGGCGCGGCCGTACGGCCGTCAATAACGCCTTCGCGCCGGAATTCCGCAACCGCCTTGACGGCATCGTCTCCTTCCAGAGTCTCGCGCCCGATCTCATGAACAACATCGTCCGCAAATTTCTGCGCGATATTGCCGACGAGCTCGGGAAGCGCCGTATCCGGCTCACCGTCAGCGACGAAGCCGTCGCCTGGCTGGCCCGCAAAGGACACGATCCCGACATGGGAGCCCGTCCGCTGCGCAATCTGATACGAACGGAACTCGAGGATCGGCTTGCCGCAGAAATGCTTTTCGGCAGGCTCAAGAAGGGCGGCAACGCCCATATCGTCCTCGACGGCGACGCGCTGCATCTCGAACTTCGCTAGAGCGTTTCACCTTAGTATTCGCAGCTTGTTGGGGGGAAGGGAAACCCCTCTGCTAGCGCGAGAGGGGTTTCCCTTCCCCC